>JAOZLI010000375.1 GCA_029934915.1 Desulfocapsa sp.
ACAAAAGGGTCCGTGTAGTGTACGTTTCTGGCATGGAAACGCAAAATAAAATCAAACAGACACTCACCGAGTCAAAGGCCATCAAGTATGTCGGTACTATACTTGACACCAATACTAATCTCAACCGAACAGCTATAGCTGATTTAGTCTGTGATCATTTTAATTTTATTGATCCACGTGGAAAATACCAGCGTGACGGATGCTTGAAAGCACTAAGGAAACTTGAAAAAGATGGCCATTTTACCTTGCCGGTACCGACAGTGAAACGGCGGGGGCCGCTAACACCACGTCGTCTCGCAAATCCTGTGCCAGAGCCACAACGTATACCCAATGTGGCAGGGGAAATAATTAATTTACGCCTTGTTGTTGTTAAAACAGAAGAAGAGATGCGCACATGGAACGAGCTGATGATTCAGGACCATCCTAGAGGTGCAGGTCCCTTGGTCGGCCGACAGCTTCGTTATCTCATTGGATCAGAATATGGCTGGTTGGGTGGAGTAAGCTTTAGCTCGGCAGCGCTTCATCTTGAAAGTAGAGATAAATGGATTGGCTGGGATTGGGAGAATCGTCAAAGCAATTTGCACCATATTGTCAATATGAGCCGTTTTTTGATTCGTTCATGTATATCGTGCAAGAATCTTGCAACTCGTGTTCTTGGAATGAGCATAAAACAATTTCCCGATGATTTTGAACAACAATACAATCACCGCCCATTACTCCTTGAGAGCTTTGTTGATACGAGTTGTTATCGCGGAACCTGTTTTAAGGCCTCAAATTGGCAATGGATTGGTAGTACAAAAGGCAGAGGCAGACAAGATTCTGAAAGAAAACATAAGGAAACGATAAAGGACATTTATGTTTATCCTCTCGATCAGGATTTTCGAACCAAAATTGGTCTGCCCGAACACAGCGGACAGAGTATGCTTGAAATTTATTCCGGTCTTGATGGCGATCAGTGGGCGAAAAATGAATTTGGCGGAGCGCCATTGGGCGACACACGTTTAAGTAACCGCCTTGTGCAAATAGGGTTAAATCAAGGTGAAAGTCCTAGCTGTTCCTATAGTGGGGCTGCGTCAGGCCTGTGGTCTGAAGTTAAAGCCTATTACCGTTTTATCGATATGCCTGATGAATCAGCGGTTACTATGGAAAACATTCTTCTTCCGCATCGGGAACAGACAATCAGAAGGATGAAGGCACAGCAAGTTGTACTTTGCCCGCAGGATGGCAGTGACCTTAATTATAACAACCTCGATCATTGCACAGGATTGGGAGTGATTGGTTCCAATCAGACCGGTGTGAAAAGCCATGGTTTGCATCTTCATTCCATGCTCGCTATGACCACAGAGGGTTTGCCCCTTGGTGTATTACGATCTGAATGTACTGCTCCACAGCCAAAATCGCCGGATGATAAGCGACCGACATCTAAGATTCCAATTGAAGAAAAAAAGACTTTCTGCTGGCTTGAGGCGGTGCGTGACTGCCAGGAGATAAAGCGTTTAATACCGCATACAACAATTGTTAATATATCAGACCGTGAAGCTGACTTTTATGAAATGTTTGATGATCAACGTAATAACAGCACAGGAGTTGAACTACTTGTTCGTGCCAAGCATGATCGTGTCACCAATGGTGAATACAAACTGTTTGAAACAGCAAGGCGGGGTAAAATTGCGGCCGAAATCGAAATAGAAGTACCGAGGCAAAGTGCCAGAAGTAAAAAGAGCAAACAAAAAGCAAAACCCAAAAGAGCATCCCGCACTGCACAGGTAACCGTCAGATCAGCAAAAGTGGAACTTAACCCACCGTTACAGCATAAGGATAAGAAACCGATCAGGATAGGGATTGTTCACGTAAGGGAAGACAATCCACCGATAAATACAAAACCGATAGAATGGTTTTTGCTTACAACCATTAATCTGCAATCCGTTGAATCAATATTAAATTGCGTGAAATGGTATTGCCTGCGTTGGCGAATTGAAGATTGGCATAGAGTATTGAAATCGGGCTGTAATGCCGAAGAACTTGCCAACAAAACTGCAGAACGTCTAAAACGGGCAGTGGCAATAAAGCTTGTAATAGCCTGGCGTATCATGCTCATGACTCTTCTCGGTAGGGAAGTACCGGAACTCCCAGCCGAAATCCTGTTCTCAGATTTGGAGATCAAGGTGCTTAGTGCATGGGCAGAAAAAAAAACTTCTCGGCCCAGACTATCTCGGTGCGGCAGTGAAACTGGTCGCAAAACTCGGTGGTTATCTAGCACGATCAAATGATCCAGCCCCAGGTCACCAAGTGATGTGGACAGGCTATGCTCATTTGCAACTAATGCGCAATGGCTTTATGCTTGCAGAACACGGATAACGCCAATGGG
>JAOZLI010000376.1 GCA_029934915.1 Desulfocapsa sp.
CATTTTCCGGATTTAAGGCCTCGATAAGTCTTTTAACATTGTCGAGATCATAATCGGGTCCAATTTTAACACCGATGGGGTTGTTTACACCACGTAAGAATTCGACATGGGCGCCATCAAGCTGACGAGTTCTTTCGCCAATCCAGAGCATATGAGCAGAACAATCATACCATCCACCCTTGGTTGAATCTTCCCGGGTAAGAGCCATCTCGTAGCCAAGAAGCAGTGCTTCATGCGAGGTAAAAAATTGTGCCTGCTGCATTTGAGGAGATTCAGGATCAATACCGATGGTTTCCATAAACTGAAGCGCCTGGCTGATCTGTTTACCAAGACGCTCATAATTCCGTCCCATGGGAGATTGTCTTACAAACTCCGAATTCCAGGCAGAAACACGGTTAAGAGCAGCGAAACCGCCACGAGTAAAGGCACGCAACAGATTCAAGGTCGATGCGGCCATATTGTAGCCCTGCAGCATACGATTGGGATCAGGAATTCTGGCTGCGACATCAGGCTCCGGGCTGTTTACCATATCACCACGATAGGACATCAGCTCAACACCATCCACCATCTCTGTATCTGCAGAACGGGGTTTTGCAAACTGTCCGGCAATACGGCCAAGTTTGATCACGGGCTTTCCACCTGCATAGGTGAGAACAACGGCCATCTGCAACAATACCTTAAGGGTCTCGCGAATTTTAGGAGCAGTAACCTGAGAAAAGTCCTCGGAACAATCGCCACCCTGCACAAGAAAGGCATCTCCTGTAACGGCCTTAGCAAGCATTCCCTTCAAATCACGAATTTCTCCTGCAAAAACCAATGGAGGAAGGTGTGAAAGGTTCGCCACCACTGCATCATGAGTCGCCATATCCGGCCAACTTGGTTGTTGCAGCGCGGTGAAATCCTGCCAGCTTGTTTTTGACCAGTTATTGTTTTCTGTTCCCATGGTATGTTCTCTCTCTCTCTCTATATATATATATGTATTTAAATATTATTTCCTGACAAGCCCACTCACTAACTATTATCCGTTGCTCGCTGTTTCATTACCATTCGACTGATTACACTCACATCTACCTGCAGCAAATCTGCACATCAAAGGCATTTAAAATTCGCATTTCACCTTCACGTCTTTTCCCAACCGGGGCTTCTCTAAACTCCAGTTCAGGGAACATTTCGACAGCCTGTTCCCGTGATGGAATGGCTTCCATTCCTGTTTCAAGCACCTTTCCGGTTTTACTGTCAAGCAGCTCAGCATCCCGGCCATTGGTAACAATTGCCAGCGGAATCTGATACTCTTTTTCAAGAATTCTGGCAGCAGCAATGGCTGCACGTTCACGGCTGACCAGGGAACCAGGTCCATAACGAATAACCATGAAATTTTTCTCTCCCAAATTGACCACAAGCTCAATATTTGAACGTACAAACTGGGAAGTAAAAAGGGTTTCTATAAATCGACGTGGTTCGAGCTCTTCTTTTTTATAGCCGAGCTCATTCACCATCATTTTGGAAAGATCCTGCCTGAATCGCTCATCATCAGTATCCGGCAGCTCCTCGCCGGTGATAAAATCATTCAAAACCCCGTAGATTATATGGTGCGTTGGAACGTCTGTCATCTCTTAATGGCTACCTTACCAAAAGTGAATATATACTTATTATTCAGCACTGTAACCTGTAGAAAACAGGTTACTATCATTGTTCCCCGGTAGGTTGTGGTTGAGCTTAGCGAAACCCAACATCGTTGCAAATGTTGGGTTTCGCTAAGCTCAACCACAACCTACGGAGCCTCAGTGCATGCACTGAATCTCCACAAGAAGAACATCGGTCACAAAACAAAATGCCCCTCCGGTTTCCGGAGGGGCACGGTAAAACTCTGTCCCTCTATATCTTACAGCTCAAGCCAGGACTCAGAGAACAGGCTCTGTCCAGACAGGCACTTGTAAGTTTTGTAATGCTGAAGGGCAACTTCATCAAGACCGGCAGTACCGGGATCATTGCCGTCCATCATACCATGAACAAGATCCACATGTGCCTGACGCTCACCTGTACAAATAGCCATAAGCTCTGCATCGTAGGAGTTAACGATAGCGGTGCTGATGCCATGTTTCATCAGCATGATGAGGTAGGTACGATCAAGATATTTACGAAGGTGTTCAGCAACACCATTGGAAACGTTGGAAAGGCCAACGGTGGAACCGGAACCTGGTGCGATATCCGGCAGCATTTCCATAAATTCAAGACCTGCAGTAATCTGATCGGTTCCCAGAGTGATTGGAGTTCCGATTGGATCAAAAAGGATTTTCTCGTTGGGAATTCCAGCATCGTTCAGTGCCATCATCAGATCAACTGACATGGC
>JAOZLI010000121.1:0-4049 GCA_029934915.1 Desulfocapsa sp.
GAAAGTTTTTCCCGTAAAGCCGCCACAGCCGGATCCTCAAGATACTCGCTAAAGGGTATCATTTTATCAATTATGCCACCGGGTAAAATCTCAATGATCCGGCTGGCAACAGTCTCCACAAATTGATGATCATGGGAAGTAAAGAGGATGATTTCAGGATAGGCAATCAGTCCATTGTTCAGGGCGGTGATGGACTCAAGATCAAGATGATTTGTGGGTTCATCAAGAATTAATGCGTTGGCATCGGAAAGCATCATCCGGGATAACATGCAGCGCACTTTCTCACCACCAGACAATACACCGGTCTTTTTTAACGCTTCTTCGCCAGAGAAAAGCATCTTGCCAAGAAATCCCCTGGCATAGGTCTCGCCCTCTGTTGGCGGGGTATAATGGCCAAGCCACTCCACCAGACTTATATCCTTTTCAAAAAACGCACTGTTCTCCTTGGGAAAATAAGAATGACTCATGGTGACACCCCAGCGAAAACTTCCGCTGTCCGGCTCAAGCTCACCGCTGAGGATTTGAAACAGAGTTGTTTTAGCAAGACTGTTACGTCCGGCAAAGGCAATTTTTTCACCTTTATTCACCGTAAGATCAAGATTTTCAAAGAGAAGCTCACCATCCAACCGCTTCGTCAAGCCCTTGATTTCAAGTATAATATCACCACAGGGCCTCTCGGCTTTAAAATGAATAAAGGGATACTTTCGGGAAGATGTTGGCATCTCCTCAATAGTGAGTTTTTCAAGGAGTTTCTTCCTCGATGTAGCCTGTTTGGCCTTGGATGCATTAGAAGAAAAGCGTCGAATAAAGTCTTTCAATTCGTCAGCTTTGGCCGTTGCCTTCTTATTTTCATTCTGCTTTTGCTGCAGTACCAGCTGGGAGGCCTGATACCAGAAGTCATAATTACCCACGTAGATACTTATCTTGCCAAAATCGATATCTGCCACATGGGTACAGACCTGATTGAGGAAATGACGATCATGGGAAACGATAATAACCGTATTCTGAAATCTCCCCAGGAAATGCTCCAGCCAGGAAATTGAATCAATATCCAGGTTGTTTGTCGGCTCATCAAGTAAAAGGACATCCGGGTTACCAAAAAGTGCCTGGGCAAGTAACACCCGGACTTTTTCACCACCCTCAAGCTCCTTCATCTTTTTATGAACAAGATCGTCCCCAATCCCCAGCCCCGAAAGCAGAACAGCCGCCTCAGACTCAGCTTCATAGCCATTCAATTCTTCAAATTCGCCCTCCAGCTCACCGCTGCGAACACCATCGGCCTCGGTAAAATCAGCTTTGGCATACAAAGCCTCACGTTCTACCAGCAATTCATAGAGCTTTGCATGCCCCATGATCACCGTATCGAGCACCTTTATCTCATCAAAGGCAAAATGATCCTGTTTCAAAACGGCGATCCGTTGTTTACTGCCAATGGAAACGGTACCACGATCAGGGTCAAAATCGCCGGCAAGAATCTTTAAAAATGTTGTCTTTCCGGCACCATTAGCACCGATCAAGCCATAACAGTTTCCTGGAGTAAATTTTATATTAACATCCTGAAAGATCACTCTCTTCCCATACGAAAGTGCGACGTCAGTTGCTGTAATCATACTTTTTCCTTATCTACTTGTAGTGTTTGTGCTATTACTTCAGATTATAAAAATTAATATAACTATTCAGTTTAATCACGTTTTAGCTCCGTGTGTAGGTTGCGGTTGAGTGTAGCGAAACCCAACATTGTTGCAGGTGTTGGGTTTCGCGACACTCAACCGCAACCTACGGGCTTCAATCCGTGTTCAAAGAACAGCGCTGAATAGTTACAAATTAGTTAACTTGAACTATATGGACTCACATAAACCTCAATCCTAGATGGAAATCCAACATGAATCCAAAAACAGAGCAGGAACTAAACACGTTTATCGAAGAATGGAAAGCATCACCTGATAAAAACAGTAATAAAGCAACTTTTTTACGATTTAAAGACCATTTGAGCGCAAAAGAAGGTGTTACACTGGATTTTATTGCCCGCCCCGGTGTTACCTATTCGTTACGAGCTGTACATGCCAAACAAAAAGACAAAAAACTTTTTGTAATGGTAGACGTTATTGAAGATGTGGAGAGATGGCTCTCGGTCTGTTTTTATGGCGATATGATTCAAGACCCCGATTCAAAGGGAGATATGGTTCCTGGTGGACTTCTTGGCGAAGATGCTGTCTGTTTTGACCTTGAAGAGCAGGATGACAGCTTGATTCAGTATATCGAAACTCGCTTGGATGAAGCAGCGGAAAATTGCCAATAACATGATAACGCATCATCATCTCTACAGAATCCTTTTTGTAACACTACTACTTGCTGGTGTTGCAAGTCCGGGCCTGACGCGAGTATTCCCAGTCAACTCAGGACTTGACGTCAACGACCTGGATCCGGGCAATGGTCTTTGTGTCGCATACTTCACGCCTATCATGCCACCTTTTTTAATTCCATCCTGCACCCTTCGTGCCGCGGTGGAAGAAGCTAACGCCTTACCGGGTGCAGATATAATCAAGCTTGGGTCTGGATCCTATCAATTCACCATAGAAGGAACAGATGAAGACCAGGCTGCCACTGGGGATCTTGATATTACCGATTCTGTCACAATAATTGGCAAAGGCGCTGACAAGACATTTATCGATGCTGCTACCCTTGACCGAGTATTTGATATTATTGGCAGTCAGACCCGTGTTACATTCTCGCAGCTGAGTATTATCAATGGCAATATAGCTGCAGGACAGGAAGGCGGTGGAGGTGTACGCAACCAGGGAAGATTAACTCTCTACAAATCGGTTGTTAGAAACAATAGTGTGTACGGGGTAAGCGCCACAGACAGCGGTGGCGGCATATTCAATAACGGATTCTGTTCACTTGCAGAAAGTACAATATCAGACAACTCTGCAGCACAGGGTGGCGGAGTCATGAGTACACAGGGAAGCACTCTTTATATAACGGCAAGCACAATTATGACAAATACTGCCACGCTGGGTGCCGGACTAAAGAACGAAGGCGATACGAAACTGACCAACTCCACTTTTTCAGGAAACATCACTCAGGGGGGAATCTCTGCAGGAGGAGCAATCCACAACACGGATCTGCTACGCCTGATACATTGCACCATTGCTGACAACTCCGCAGTCCTTGCAGGGGGAATACACAACGAGAATGGCCAGGTCATCCTGTCGAACACGCTTTTAAGCAATAATGGAGGAGGCAACTGTTCTTCCACTGTGAAAATGATCTCTAATGGATATAATCTCGACAGCGGGAACAGTTGTGAATTAGCTTCTCCGGATCTTACATACAGTAACCCGAAGCTGGGAGTATTTCGAAGTAACGGGGGGCTAACCAAAACATACTGGTTAAGTCCAGGCAGCCCTGCCATTGATGCTGGTGAGTGTTTGGAAAACATAGTCACTGATCAAAGAAGCTCTGACCGCCCTCGAGGAAAATCTTGTGACATCGGAGCTGTAGAAGTCGGTGTATTGTCGGTGGTTCCACTGATCACACCGCTTTTATTCAATCCTATTTGACTTCTATTCTCTCCCACGATAAAATAAAGGTATCTCAAAGAAGGCGAGCTCGTAGAAAATAAATTTCTACCCAAAATGCTACTTACCTGGAGGAGTCAAATGAAGAGTATGAATTCCCATTGGCTACAAAGTCTGTTACTGGCTGCTATCTTTTTACTTCCCACAACAACCCTTGCAGAAGATGTTTTTGGCGGCTTGACCTTCCTTGGAGACAGACAGGATATCTGCATAGAAATTGCGGGTGAATGTGCAACTGAGGACATCAACTTCGCACTAGACACCTGTAATGCCAGCGACGAGGAAAAGGAAAAATTCAAAAACAGAATGCCTTTTACCATTCTTGTCCCCAAAGGGAATCATAAAATGATTATAAGACGGGACGGTAAAAAGATTCTTGCTGATGATATTACAATTAATCCTGAAGAAGTTTTGGAATATCAGTTACCAAAGCACTAATCAATTGAACGGCTGGCGCCATCAATACAT
>JAOZLI010000121.1:4149-7853 GCA_029934915.1 Desulfocapsa sp.
AATTAAAAGCCACAACTCTTCTGTAATTGTTTCCATTCGTAGGACTCAAGATCCAAGGCATGATCATACCAGGAATAATCATACATATCCTGGCCCAAAATAGTTTCCAGATTTTCATAATCTGAAGCAACAAAAGCAACAACTACGGAATCGCCAGCCTCTGGAAGTTTCGACCATCTGGCGAGTCGAAATTCTCTTTGCTGCGCCAGCCTGAATACGTAGCAAAAAAGGAACTTCCCCTCTCTGGCAGCGTCTTGCGTAAAACTTGTGACTTCCAATAAGGAAGACCTCTCCTGGCGTTCGACCTCTGTTATTCTCATGTCTATGGATGACCAGCCCACGTCTTTAGAATAAATTGCGTACAGTTCTTGTTCTTGCGATTTTGCCTGCCCGGACAAAAGACAACATCCTGCAGATATGAAAACGGCAACTGCTTTGAGGAACATTTCTTTTTTCATCTGTTCTTTTTAGTAAAAGATTGATTAAAATCAAAACCGCTCGGGCTCTGAAAAGCACGCAACCCGAAATAGGGTAACGCTGCCAGCATGTGATCGAAGATATCCGCCTGTATAGCTTCATAATGTGCCCAAACCTGATCTTTACTAAACACATAAATTTCAAGGGGGATCCCAGTTTCAGTGGGGGGAAGATGCCGGACGAGAAAGGTCATATTCGGATGAATTTGCGGGTGCCTGCGCAGGTATTCCTGCACATAGTGTCGGAAAATGCCGAGGTTGGTTTGCTGGCGACCATTGAGAAGCGAGCCACCATCCATTTCGTGTCGCTGATTATACGATTCGATTTCCTTCTGCTTTGGTCTCAGGTAATTTTCCAACAATTTAACGTTACTCAGTTGCTCTAATTCTTCATCACTGACAAAATGGATAGAAGCGATATCTATTCGAATGGCGCGTTTAATACGTCGTCCCCCTGACTCACTCATCCCGCGCCAATTAACAAAAGAGTTGGATATGAGCGCATAAGTGGGAATAGAGGTAACAGTTTTGTCCCAGTTTTGTACCAATACACAGTGAATGGAGATATCAATCACATCTCCATCTGCTCCGTATCTATCCATCTGAATCCAGTCTCCGATACGCACCATATCTGTCGAAGCAAGCTGAATAGTTGCCACAAACCCCAGAAGCGTATCTTTAAACAAGAGAAGAATAACAGCAGTCAACCCACCCAATAGGCTGAGCAGTCCCCAGGGAGATCGTCCGGTGAATATGGCCACCAGAAAAATACCACAGAAAATAAAACTAATGATACGTGCCGCATCTGTGTAGCCACGTATGGTTGCGCTACGTTTTTTTGCAATTTTTATGTAGATTGCATTGGCAGAACTGAGAAAGGCACTAATACTGAGGGTGGCAACAATTACAACACCAGCCAAAAGCATTTTAGAGAGAAAACGCGATGTATCCGAATTATCTGGCAGGAGCAAATCCTGGAAAACATAGATTACAGAAAGAGGAACAAACCAGCTGATTTTATGAAAAAATTTGTATTCAATTAAAGGATCGTCCCAGTGCAACTTATTTTTATGGATAATCCTTATAATAGTTGGCAGCACACCACGGCGAACAAAGCAGGCACAAAGAAAGGCTATACTCAGAATGGCCAGAAGAATAGCAGATAAAGCAACGATCTCCGCAATGAATACCGGCATACCAAAACTTTCCAGCCACTGAGAAAATATTTCATAATTCATCGCAACCAACCTTTCTGAAGAGTCTACTATCAGGCCTCAGACACACCACCATAAACGTTACATATACCCAAATGTGTGTATCGATCACTCTTTTATTTCAGACATCATACCCAGGAGAACATATGGATTTGTTCCAGCTCGCATTAATTCATTCTTCAACTCTTTTGTCACCGTAAATTCCTTCTCAACGGAAAAGAAATCAGCATACTCTGATAAGTGTTCAGTGAGTTTTCTAGCGGCCAGCAATTTCTCATTCCGAGATGAATGCTGCCCAAAATCCATCTTTATTGCCGCTTTGATGGCATCAAAGTGAATACTCAACACAACGCCAAGACCGCTCTGCTTACTCTCTGACCATTTAATCAGAATACCGGTAGCATAGTGACCAGCCTTCTGTTTTATCAGACGTTTATCAACCGGCTTGACAATCAGGTTTTGCTTCCCCGGTGTGAGGCCGAGCAATACCTGAAAAGCGTCATCTTTGCACTCATTGGGACTGGCTATAAGAATATATTTTTCTCCCCGAAGCAGGGGGTATTTTTCAAGAATCCCCTTGGATGTAAAGTAACCAAAGAAAATTCCGGGGCAGATATGTCCATGCAATTCTACGCAATGCATAAATTCGTAGGGCGCACCAGCAAACCAGGCACTGATAATAGATACAATATTAAATGTTTCTTTTCCGCTTGCTCCTAGAGTGGCATTCCAAAAAAAATCAGAATCCCGGAGATCACTATCCTTTAGCGAAAGAAACTTTGTTTCCCCTTGGGTACCGTCAAAACGAATAACAACACACTGCATTTTTGATCGATGTGCCACTATGATCAACAGGGAGTCCTTGGGACGCTCATTAAAAAATAAGAGGTTCCCCTTCCCCATGGAAGCGCCAGTGAGGTTTTCGATATCAGTAATGTAATGTTCGGTTGTTTTGTCACTCAAAGTGACATAGCGGGCATTGGTCAGCACCCCAAGATCTTCGCCACCCTTTTCGAGGGCCAGCACCTTCATGGCATCCTGTATAAGACCAGCAATGGGTGAAACAGCCGCAACACCACTAACCGGCAGCCATAACAGAGCAAACAGACACCCTGCCAATGTGGCAAACAGTACCGTTTTTCTCTTCATAATTCCCCCAATACCTTTTTTCATCATTCAATGCAGTATCCTGCATTTGCTACTTTTAAGATAACCTTGCAAACACCTCACCGTACCTTCTACAAACAAAAAGAGCATTAAAAACTTACTGTTCTTTATGCTCTTCCTGGTGACTCTTGTGTTACCATTACTATCGCGATTGAGGTTATTGGTCGACGTAGCAAAGGGAGAAGTTTACAAAAAACTCATAAGGTAGAAGTCCAAAACTTTTGCGGCATGAATGGAAGATTTCATGGATACAACATGCCAGATGATTGACACGTTATCAAATTATCTATGCTTGAGAAGTGCTTATCATAGGTAAACACAGTAAAACCATGTTGAATTGCGGCGGCCGCTATCCAGAGGTCATTGGTTGGAATTGGCTGCCCTTGCCTGCGCAGTTGTTGAAATATCCGGGCATAATACTCTGATGTTTCGTTATCAACCATCAGCATGGAAACTCGAGGTGCACAGAGAAATTCACTTAATTCTTTTCTATTTAACTCCTCTCTATTTCCCAAAATAAAACCGGAGATTAACTCTCCAAGGACAATACTACTAAAACCGATTTGTTCCGCCATCCTGACAATTTCCACAGCTTCTTCATTGCCGTTTTTAAACGCTGCATACGCATTCGTGTCGAGCAGGATCTTTTTCATTTCCACATCTCTTCATCGATTTGATCAAAATGACTGATTGCCCGCATAAACTCTTCTTTTTCTGCATCACTCCAGGTACCGGACAAATGGTCAAGGTCGTGATATCTGGTACGACTAACCGGATCAACCCCAACTCCTTTATGAATATAGGAGAGAATAAGTCCATTAACACTCATTCCATTCTTAACGGCTTC
>JAOZLI010000377.1 GCA_029934915.1 Desulfocapsa sp.
TGTTGCCCTTTTCCTCAACGAACTTCAGGCGGAACAGATCCTGAACCTGCAGGCGATTAATCTTCTTCGGCCAACTCCAGTCGAACTCGTCAAGCGTCTTGATTACCGGGAAACGCGCCATACGAATGCGCCGCTGCACGCTACGGTCTTTACGCAGGTCGACTTCGCCCTCCATTAGTCTGGCCAGATACTCAGGATATGACCACTTCTTGCTCACAGCATCCTTCGCCAGGGGGTCATAGCTCTCCATCACTGAGTGCATTTTTAGATACTTGAGGTCTTCACACAACTGTTCTTCGTTAAACTTCTTTTTCGGACTCATCGCTCTCATTCTCCTCTTCTTGATCGTTCTGGTAGATTGACAGGTCGGGCTCAGGAATATCCATATCCAGCAGATCCTGTCTGCGCGTCAGATGCAGTGCGCCCGGTTCTTTTGCGATATGCTTGCGCTGCTCTAGGATGTTTGCAATGTACTCACAGCTAAACGCCTGAAAGGTAAATGCATCATCTATGGCCCTGGCCACTTCGTCGGCCGAATAGATCTCGCTTAACGCCACGATCTGACGAATATGATGTTTCGGGTTCATTCGCCGTTTCGCCAACTCGTTGTGATAATCCTCAGCCTTTGGCGAGAGCTTAAGAAAGCTCATGTACAGGCGCTGATCCTTGGCACGGCGGCGCTGTTGCAGCAACGCCTTCGGATGATCAGCGTTCTCTATATCCTGATGCCTGTCATAACTGCGCGTATGACGGGCAATGAGACTATTCTCATGATAAAGGCATACTCGATCCGGCCAGGCATGCATGCTGAGTTTCGCCCCTGCATGTTCATGCGGCACGCTGTATTTATTCGTATCAAGAACCACGCGAAACATCTTCGTTGCCCGTACAGGCTTAATAGTTGCAATAGTATACGGCTCAGATGGCAGAGACTGTAAAGATGGCTTCTCGATCTTGAAAATATCGACGGGCCGTTTCTTGATCGTTCCATGCACCCGTACGTTTGCCACTTCATCCAGCCATTGCCGAGCACCGGGATTAACGGCCGAAAACGCCGGCATATCCAGACCGCCCAGAAAGCTCGTCTTCACATAACCCACTGCATTCTCAACCCGACCTTTCTCGTTTCCTTTAGCCACACCACAGGCTCTAATCTTAAAGCCATAGTGATTAGCAAAGTCCAGATACTTGGCGTTGAAGACAGGTGCCTGGCCTACCATTCTTCTAATCACTGCACTCTTGAGATTATCAACCATGATCTTCTCGGGAACGCCGCCGAAAAAAGTAAATGCATTTACGTGGCACCCAAGAAAGTGCTCCATCGTTTGCGACACAGTGAACTCAACATACATCATGCGGCTATAGCACAGAACCATCACGAAAAAGCTGAGCTTTCGCCGTGTCTCGCCAACCTGCACAGATCCGTAATGTCCCCAGTCAACCTGCGCGCATTCTCCAGGCGCAAAAGACAGAGTAAGATACGGCGTCGTTTTGCGCGGCCGTATCTTCTGCATATAGTCCTTGAGGATGGTTATGCCGCCGCCATAACCAGCCTCTTTAATCCGCCTGAACATCTGATCAGATGTATATGCGTACTTCTCAAGGCACTGCACTATCTGCGGCTTGTGCGCATCGAGCTTGCTCGGTCGCGCAGCTTTCTTGCGTTGATGATATGCACCTTCCTCGATCCAGTACTGCACCGTTCTCTCGTCAAGTGCGAGCTCATGCGCGATCTGCGATGGCTTGAGTTCGTGCTGCTGATGCAACTGCGCGATCTTGCAGTAAATCTCATAGTTGATCATTCCGCACCTCCTGCGATCCGGGCAAAGACTTCTCTTATGGAAACGGCTTCGCCTCTGTTCCCTGAATTTCTGGGCGAAGGCAGGGACTCTATCGGCCGATCCAGAGACAGAACTTGATACAGCGGCCGCTTGTATGCAATCAGCTCCACATCTTTGAGCTCTCTACGAACACGGCTCAATACGGCAGACTCCATGCATAAGAGCCTGCACACTGCTTCGTTTGAGTAGTAGCTGAGCCCTTCGGCATCTGCTACGGTCACCAGCAGCAGATATAAACTCAGCCCTTCATGGCTGAGCCCTGTAATGTGCCCGTCCCTTACCAGGCGATGATCCACCCAGCTAAACTGTTGCGGCACCCGCCGTAGCCTCTCTGGACATATAATGCGTTTTCTCGTCATCGCGGCCTCCTCTTGGCTCAATACCGGGACCTATGCCCAGTATGTCTTGACCCAACAGTATGAAACGACGGGATGACTCGGCTATGTCGTCTTGTAACGCATTCCCGGTTAAGCTGGCTATAA
>JAOZLI010000378.1 GCA_029934915.1 Desulfocapsa sp.
TACTTCAGTCACACTTCTCCGACGGATTCTACGCCGCTTAGCCATTTTTTGTTTTTTATGGTACGTACTTGCAGGATCTGACGAATTAAGCTGGGTCATAGGTGTTCCTGCTGTCGTTCTGGTCACCATCCTGAGCCTGATGCTGGATTCCCCCTCGACCGTAAACATTCGTCTGGCCAGTCTCCTGCATTTTATCCCTTTCTTTCTGTACCAGTCTTTTCGTGGCGGTTTTGATGTTATGCACCGCGCCTTTTCTTTTCAGCAACTTCTCGATCCCGGACTGGTCTCCTATACCACTATTTTACCGGAGGGGACAGCCAGGATTCTTTTTATCAATACCATCAGCCTGCTCCCCGGTACCCTGAGTGCCAAACTGCAAGAAGACCAAGTGACGATCCACACACTTGATAAGGGACTACCCATCTGGGCAAATATCCAGCGCCTGGAATACCAGGTTGCAGCATTGATGGGCATAGAAAAAAAGGTGAAATTGTGAGCTGGATACATGTGCTCTTTGCCCTTATTTTACTCCCAAACATTACTGTGGGTATTTTTCGTATCCTGAAAGGATCCACTGCTGCCGACCGCATGATGACAGCGCAGTTGTTCGGCACCTGCGGTGTGGCTATCCTGCTTCTTTTGAGCGCAGGAATGGGGAATCCCGTACTCATTGATATTGCACTTGTTTTTGCGCTGCTGGCAGCGCTGGCTACTCTGACCTTTATCCGCCGAACCTGGGAATAAAAAATATGGCTATCCTCCATCATAGCGGTACAATATTGATCATAACAGGCTTGTTGTTTTTTCTGTCCGGCACCGTGGGACTGATTCGCTTTCCCGATGTCTATTCCAGACTACATGCGCTGACCAAGGCGGATAATGTCGGTTTGGGTTGTGTGGCCTGCGGTCTCGCCCTGCAATCAAACAATTGGGCAGTAGCTGCTAAACTGCTGCTCATCTGGTTGTTGGTGCTGATTGCAAGTTCCGCATCCTGCCATCTTATTGCCAGCAGTGCCATGCAGAAAAACATTAAGCCATGGATGCGCCCATGACCTATTCCATTCTCACACTTTTTGACATCATACTCGTACTGACACTGCTGTGGCTTGGCTGGCGTCTGCTTAGCAGCGAAGATATTTTCACGGCGGTAATCCTGTTTATTTCTTTTGGCCTGATGATGGCTCTGGCCTGGGTCAGACTCCGGGCACCTGATGTAGCTCTTGCAGAAGCAGCCCTTGGAGCCGGCTTGACAGGACCACTTTTTCTTGCCGCTCTCAGGCGGATGAACCGAACACGTAAGGGAGAACGCAGGCTTGACGACCATGAGAACAGAGAAGAAGACCAGAGGACAAACCCAGAACAGACACAGACGCTTTGATAGTTTTCAGCTGCTCTTTCTGTTCCTTATAATTTGCCTGACGATACTGCTTGGCACCATTCTCTGCAATTTTCCAGAAAGCACCCCGGGGCTTGCAGATGCTGTTGCCTCCCAGCAAAAACAGAGCGGTGTGGAAAGTCCGGTGACGGCTGTGCTGCTCAATTTTCGTGGCTATGATACCTTACTGGAAGTCATGGTGTTGCTGCTTGCTGTAATCGGTGTCTGGTCTCTTGCCAGGGCCCCTGTTTCCAAGCAAACAACTGAAATAAGCCCGGTACAGATGGGAGTTGTGCGTCTACTCACTCCGGTTTTGTGCCTGGTTGCAGCATATCTGGTGTGGCAGGGAAGCCACCTGGCAGGAGGAGCATTTCAGGGCGGTGCCATCTTTGGTGCTGCAGGGGTTTTGTTATTGGTGAGTGAGCTGGACTGGATACGTGCTATCCCTGTCTCTCTCCTTCGCATTGGCCTGGTTCTGGGACCGCTTACATTTGTGGGAACCGCTTTGTATTGTCTTTTTATTACAGGTGATCTGCTTGCCTATCCTGAGGGAACCGCCGGCTGGCTGATTCTCCTTATCGAGACCAGTTGCGCCATCTCCATAGGTCTAACCCTGGCCCTGCTTTTTGGGGGAGGACGACCCGAGGATGACGTTTTTAACGGAGATATTCCATGATCACAACCCTGCTCTACAGCCTGACCGGTCTGATCCTTTTCGCCATGGGATTCTTTACCCTTATTATCCACTCGCATCCACTACGCAAGATCCTGTCAATCAATGTCATGGCCACCGGGGTCTTTCTTATCCTTGTGGCCACTGCCTACGTTCCTCTAGGACAGGGAGCAATAGACCCGGTGCCTCACGCCATGGTTCTGACCGGTATTGTCGTCTCGGTGAGTGTCACGGCACTTGCCCTGATCCTGGCCTGTCGGGTACAGGAGACAT
>JAOZLI010000379.1 GCA_029934915.1 Desulfocapsa sp.
CTGAGTATGTTAACTCAAATCGAGAAAAATTCCAATTCACGTTGAACCATTACAATAGTGCATAAGGTTTCCTTAAGGTGGCTGCGCTTGATATGTCCCATAGTTACAGCTTTATCTGCAGCAAATTGTTGAAAACTAGCGAGGTGGTGCTTCGTCCATAAATAATAAAACCATTTTGGGAAGCTATCAGATGTAACTTTGAATAGGTGTTGGTTTAGTGCTGCCTTGCCACCACACCATAAATCTACTGTCAACGAGCCTGACCAAGAGAAAATAATATCTCCGTTATCAATGATGCAGGCTGGGTTTATGTTTGGGGAAGCCTTTTCATTACTGTCAGCTATTCCCTTTTTTAACTGAGCAATTTTTACGATAGGCAGAAAATCATCTTCATTTTCAGGCCGGAACTTTTGCAGAGCAAGGCCATTTTGGTAATAGGCTATCTCATCTAGAGGTTTTACCGTCCACCCCTCTGGAATCATCCCCAGCTCCGACTCCACCAACTCGTCGGGGAAGCGGGCGGCGGTGGTGGCGAGTTGGGAGAGTTGGTCGGCGGGGAGGTGATTCAGCTCTGCGTCGCTCTTGCCGCTGATGGCACACATGGCGGCACGTTCCGGATCCTGGCCGTTCTCTTTGGCAGCGATCTTGGCCTTGACCGGCTCGAAATTGACAAACCAGGATTTAAAAATGACCTGGGCGATTTGCTCCAAGGTCTGGTTGATTTGTCGGTTGAGTTCTATTTTGTCGTCGAAACAACATAATGCTTCGGCAATACGATTTTGTTCTTCCAATTTTGGAACGGGGAACAGCAGACTTTCGAGAGTTTGCAAATTAATGTTGTCTTGAACACTTCCAGTTGCTTGCTGTTGTATACTCTTACGCAATAGACGGAAAATATATTCGATAAAGTACACATTGCAACAAGTTACATCAGGAATAAACCCAATTACACTATCTGGAAAACAAGCTGGAAATGTCAGAATACCTGTTTCAGCAATATTGGCAGCGATAGTGATGCACATTGTATTAGTTGGCCAAAGTCGGCTTTGATCTAACCCTTCCTCTGAATATGTCTGTGTATAATTTGTAATTCTTCCACCGGAAGATTTGATGTCGCCTGTTTGAATGAAAGGATAAGGGCCTCCATAGAGATGTGCGGCATCTCTTGGTCTATGTCTTGAGCGCCCACGATTCACTTCTCCTAGGGCACTGAGTTTTACAAGTTGCCAGTTTTTTGGTACGGGGTTATTATAACTCATATCCTAACCCCGTCAGATTCTCTTTAATCTGCTCCTCCAACCGGCCACTTTCCACAAACTGTCCCTTAAGCTGATCCGTCAGCCGCGCCATCTTCTCAGCAAAAGGCTCGCCATCCTCCTCCTCTGCGGCGGCCCCGACATAACGGCCCGGTGTGAGGATATGGTCATGTTTGGTGATTTCTTCTATCGTAGCTGACTTGCAGAATCCGGCCTCATCCTCGTATTCCTCACCTTTCTGCCAGGCGTGGAACGTGCCGGCGATTTTATCAATATCCTCTTTCTTGAAATCCCGTAGAACCCGATTTTTCATGTAACCTAAGTTGCGGGCGTCGATAAACAGAACCTCGCCGGAGCGGTTCCGGAAATTGTCGCGTTCCCGTTTGTTTCTGGTCAGAAACCAGATGCAGGCCGGGATCTGGGTGTTGGTGAAGAGTTGGCCGGGGAGGGCGACCATGCACTCGATAAGATCATTTTCCAGCAGGGATTTGCGGATCGCTCCCTCATTTTTGGTGCTGGAGCTCATCGAGCCGTTAGCCAGGAGTAGGCCCAAAGAACCATTCGGGGCCAAATGGTAGAGCATATGCTGGAGCCAGGCGAAATTGGCGTTGTTGGATGGTGGCGTGCCGTATTGCCAGCGCGGGTCGTCGTCGCTGACGCCGGTGCCCCACTCCTTCATGTTGAAGGGCGGATTGGCCATGATGAAATTGGCTCGAAGATCTGGGTGCTGGTCGTTGGTAAATGTGTTAGCCGGTTCTTTGCCGAAATTGAAATCAAGGCCGCGAATGACCATGTTCATCGCCGCCAGTTGCCAGGTGGTGTGGTTGTACTCCTGGCCGTAGATCGAGACATCGCCGATTTTGCCGCCATGCTCTTTGATGAAACGCTCGCTCTGGACAAAGAAGCCGCCGGAGCCCATGGCCGGATCGTAGACCCGTCCCAAGAAAGGTTGGAGCATCTCGACAATCAGGGAGACAATCGATTTCGGCGTGTAAAACTGCCCGCCTTTTTTGCCTTCGGCCAGGGCGAACTGTCCCAGGAAATATTCATAGACATGACCCAGGA
>JAOZLI010000380.1 GCA_029934915.1 Desulfocapsa sp.
TTTATGGCTGCAGTTTTGCTGCTGTTATTCTCACCGGCCTGGTGCTCAAACTTTTTCGGATCGGTGGTGACCCGGAACCTTTTATCATGGAAATTCCGCCTTACAGGTTGCCAAGCATACGCAGTATCGGTCTGCGAACCTGGTATGAGCTGAAAGATTTTCTTGCGCGTGCAGCCACTTTGATCGTGGCCGGGGTACTGGTAGTCTGGTTACTTATTCACATGCCTGCAGATGTCCCGCCAGGCAGCGCAGCAACCTGGGCTGGACAACTCGGACAGATGCTGGCACCGGTTTTTCAACCCTTAGGAATTGGCTGGCAGGAAACGGTGGCCCTGATCTTTGGGTTCATTGCCAAGGAAATTGTTGTTGGTGGCCTGGCTGTTATCTATGGCGGCTCGAATCTGACAGGGCAGATGAGTAGCCATATTACTCCTCTGCAGAGCATCAGTTTCATGATCTTTTGCCTGCTCTACACTCCCTGTGTTGCTACCATTGCCGCCATCTGGTCTGAATCACGCTCCTTGAGAATTACTCTACTCAGCCTGATTACAGGCCTTGGTCTTGCCTGGATAACCAGCTTTGTCTTTTATCAGACCGGTCTGCTGTTCGGCTTTTAATGATCGATATTAACAGGTTTTTTTCGTAAAAATAAGCAGCCATATAACATCAATTTTTTGTTCCAACACCATCAACATTGACAGGGTCATGTAAAATTGTGAGAATAGGAAAAGGAATTCTTCCCCAACGTTTAGAGAAAATGCAAAGGATGACTGATATGTCTAAAATAATACAAAATTCACCCCTCCTGTTCCTCACATGCTCTGCTCTATTTGCCATGATCTGCACACTTAGTTTACCCGCAGATGGTGCATCCAGGCCCGATTCCGACCTGACCACCACCTACTGGAAACTCATTGAGCTCAATGGACAACCCGCCACACTCGGCGCCGGAAAAAAAGAAGTCCACATGGTTTTGACCAGTGATGACAGCAAGATAAGCGGCTTCTCAGGCTGCAACCGCTTCATGGGTGGCTACAACCAGGATAACAATCAGATCCAATTTGGCCCCCTTGCCGGAACCATGATGGCATGCATGGAGGCCATGGATCAGGAACACCTGTTTCTCAGAACACTGGAAAGCAGCAAGCGATTCTCCATCACCGGTGAGAAACTGACACTCTATGGTGCTGATGATCTGTTGATCCTCCGTTTTGAGTCAGTCTACCTGAAATAATGGATAATTCTTTAGATATCTGGAAATTACTGGCCGGCCTCAGTATCTTCCTCTATGGCATGTTCCTCCTGGAGGATTCCGTCAAGACCCTGTCCGGCAGGGCCTTCCGCCAGATGATCAGGTCTTACACCAATGGCCGCCTGCGTTCCATTGGCAGCGGTGCTTTAAGTACTGCCATTCTCCAGTCCAGCTCGGCAGTATCACTCATGGTCCTTGCCTTTGTCGGGGCCGGGGTGATGACCATGGAGAACGGAATTGGAGTGATGATGGGTGCCAATATCGGAACCACTGTCACCTCCTGGATTGTGGCCGTATTTGGTTTTAAGTTCAAGATCGAAAGTTTTGCCATGCCGTTGATTGCCGGCGGTGGTCTTCTATTTATTCTCTTTGGTTCATCGTCAAAGATTTTCCAGGGGAGTAGATTGCTGCTGGGCTTTGGTTTTCTCTTTCTGGGTCTTGATTTCATGAAGACCAGTGTAGAAAGCTATGCCCAGCATATCGATCTGAATGCCATAGGTGAGTATGGCCTCTGGCTCTATCTCCTTCTCGGCATTCTCATTACGGCCCTCATGCAGTCCAGCTCCGCCTCCATCGCCATTGTCCTCACCGGGCTCAGTAGCGGCATCATCAACTTCGAGGCCTCTGTGGCCATGGTCATCGGTGCCAATGTAGGTACCACCGTTACTGTGCTGCTCGGTTCCATTGGCGGGACACAGTCGAAAAAACGGGTGAGTATCAGTCACCTTATCTTTAATCTGCTGACCGGTATTATTGCCTTTGCTGCCCTGCAGCCACTCTCCTGGCTGGTATCCCAGTTCTTTGACACAAGTACCAACGCAGTCATGGCTCTCGCTCTCTTTCACACTCTGTTCAACATCCTCGGGGTACTTATTTTTTTCCCCTTTATCGGATCGCTTGCCCGTTTTCTGATCCGGACCTTTCCCGAGCACAAAGAACTCCTCACCGTCTATATCAACAATACGCCCACCGAGATAACGGACGCGGCCACTGCCTCCCTGCGCAAGGAGATCCTTCACCTCTTTGAAGAGTGCCAGCTTTACAGTCTCAGGACCTTCAGGATTG
>JAOZLI010000381.1 GCA_029934915.1 Desulfocapsa sp.
AGATCATGCCGTATTCCGCGTGCGATAACGACATAATCTGATCGAGCGAATCTGGTGCACTGCTAAACATTTACATTTCGGAATGATCCTTAGCTACCTTAAAAAACAAGGTACTTTCTATTTTAAGGTTATGTTGTCTAATGTCTTTGTACGATGAACAATGCGCTAAAGATTTTGAACTGATCGAGCCCGGGCTCGATCGGTTCTTTGCGGAAATGGCGGTGGATTGCCCGTATCATCTGCCCCATGATGCCACGTTTTATCAGGCCCTGTTTTCGCCACTGAGCGATCGGATGATGGAACTGTTTCTTGCCTCCGGCTACAGGCGTAATGGCAATTGCATGTATACCATGCACTGTCCTGACTGCTGCGCCTGTATTCCCATTCGTCTCCATGTACAAGAGATGCAGTTCAATAGAAATCAACGCCGCGTTCTGAAAAAAAACAGGGATGTTGAAATAGAATTTGCTCCCATTGAGATTACTGCAGAGAACGTTGCCCTCTGCGAAAAGTTTTTAAAGAATCGCTATCCCCACCAAAATAATGAAGGTAGATCCTATTACGAAGGTTTTTTTCTCAACGGAATTATTCCCGGTATGGAGATTCGTTACCGACTTGACGGAAAACTTATTGGGAATGGTATCGTCGATGTAGGTCAAAACTGGATGAATGCGGTCTATTTTTATTTTGATCCAGCCGAGGGAAATCGAAGTCTCGGCACTTTTAATATCCTGACTCTTATTGATACCTGCCTGAAACTTGACATTCCCTATCTCTATCTTGGTTATTATATTAAGGACGTCGCAGCGATGAATTATAAGGATCGCTTTCAGCCCCATTATATTTTTGTGGACGGTGAATGGCGACGAGGAAAAGGGAAAAAATAAATTGTAACAAATCAAGGGGATAGTTTGGTGTTGTACATCCTGTGGTGTGGTATGTTGTTATTTGCACGATAGGTGGTGTTTTTGTGTTGTTTTTCTTCGCTTTTTCTGCTAGTGTGAACCATCAAATATTGTTTTTGGATAATCAGTTTTTGATGGAGGATTCACATGAAAAGATGGCAATTAGAAGGGGTTGTACAGTGTAAAGCTCCTCACAAACTTGCTCCGCCTGATCCTGCCCAGCGATGGGATAGTTATTACACTCCCTTCTCTCGTTTTCAAAAAGAATCTGTTCTTAAATCCCGTTGTCGCTTAATCGCTGCTTTTTTTATTCGCCGTTTATAGAGACTGTGATATACCATTTATATGCATGAAGCTCTGTTGTATAAAAAAGGGAAAGATGGATGTGTCCATTGTCTGCTCTGCAGCCATTTTTGCACCATAGCCGATCAAGGTCGTGGTCGGTGCGGAGTCAGAGAAAATAGAGATGGTGTTTTGTACAGTCTGGTCTACGGACAGTTGGTCGCTGAGAGTGTAGACCCCATCGAAAAAAAACCGCTCTTTCATTTTCTTCCGGGAAGTCTTTCCTATTCCATTGCCACATCCGGTTGTAACTTCACCTGCCAGCATTGCCAGAATGCCTCCATTTCTCAGGCGGGCGCCATGGCAGGGACGAAAAAGTCAGCTGAGGATGTCGTTCGTTCGGCCCTCGCCTCGGGCAGTAAATCGATAAGTTATACCTATGTTGAGCCGACAATATTCTTTGAGTTTGCCTATGATTGTATGCAACTGGCAAAGGATGCCGGGTTGAAAAATTGTTTTGTCTCCAATGGTTTTATGAGCAAGCAGACAACGGATATGCTTGTAACTAATCTTGATGCTATCAATATTGATTTGAAAGCTTTTAGCGAAGAATTTTATCGTTCTGTGTGTGGTGCCAGACTGCGGCCAGTGCTTGATTCCATCGAAAGAATGTCTCGTGCAGGTATTCTTGTTGAGGTGACGACTCTTGTAATTCCCGGAATGAACGACAGTGATGAAGAGTTACAACATATTGCAGAGTTTCTTTTCGCAATCGATCCTGCGATCCCCTGGCATGTCACCGGTTTTTATCCCACCTATAAAATGACGGATCGACCTCCGACTCCCGTTGCAAGCCTTGAACGAGCCAGGCAGATAGGTCTTTCTACTGGTTTGCACCATGTATATGAGGGAAATAGACCCGGAAGTGGTGGTGAAAACACCGTTTGTCCATCGTGTGGGACTGACTTGGTTCTAAGGCACGGTTTTTCAATCAAAGATAATAAGCTGCAGGATGGAGCATGTCCATCCTGTGGGGAATCCATCCATGGGATCTGGAAGTGATGAAATGTTATTGAAGAAGTGACGGTTTTCTTTTGCGCGATCCTGCAGAGGTTCTT
>JAOZLI010000122.1 GCA_029934915.1 Desulfocapsa sp.
ATACATTCCATAATGGCCAAAGAGGCTTTCGTCAAAGAAAGTCGGCAATTACTGATTGATCTGGCTTGTCAGATGGTAATCACCCTGCGACAACAGGGGAAAATTCTGATTTTTGGTAATGGTGGCAGTGCTGCAGATGCACAACATATGGCGGCTGAGTTTGTGAATCGCTTTATTATCAACCGGAGACCTTTGGCTGCAATTGCCCTGACCACAGATACCTCCACCATTACAGCCATCGGCAATGATTTTTCCTTTGATGAGATATTTTCAAAGCAGGTTCAGGCGCTTGGTAAACCTGAAGATCTGGCTTTAGGGATTTCCACATCGGGAAGTAGTGGCAACGTTATCAAGGCCATTGAAGTAGCAAAGGATATCGGAATGCGTACCGCAGTCCTGACTGGTGGCCTGTCCGAGGGTGCAAGTGAGTTGGGCAAACTTGCGGATCTTACCTTAAACGTACCGACGGTTAAAACGGCTCACATTCAGGAAGTACATCTCTGGATTGAGCATTTACTCTGCGAGATTGTGGAAGAGGAATTGTTTGGTGAAAATTAAACCGCAGGATCTTAAAGGGCTGAAAACCTACTCCCTGTATGGGCGTCATTCCAAAGTTACAACGGATCATTTTGGCAAGCCTGTAAAAGAAAATTCCAGTTTGCGAACTTTTATGGATTCGCTCCCCGATCAATTACTGGGGCATGATTTTCCAGAGCTTGTCCGCCGTCTGGCACGGGCGCACCGTGCAGGAAAGCCCATTATTGTAGGGATGGGTGCCCATGTTATTAAAGTGGGTTTGAATCCTCTGCTGATTGATCTTATGCAACGTTCGATCATAACAGGACTAGCCATGAATGGTGCCTGTATTATTCATGATGCGGAAATTGCCATGGCAGGATCGACCTCTGAAGAGGTTGGTGACGTTCTGGGGGATGGTGCATTTGGTGCTGCTAAAGAAACTGGAGAAGTGTTAAATGCCGCAATCTCCAAGGGAGCCAGAGAAAAAATTGGTATGGGACAAGCGGTAGGGGAGTATCTACTAAGTCAAAAATTTCCCCATAATGATAAAAGTCTCCTGGCGACTGCAGCGGAACTGGAAATTCCGGTTACCGTGCATGTGGCCATGGGAACAGATATTATCCATATCCATCCCTCGGCGTCAGGTGCAGATATTGGCGAAACATCCCACCATGATTTTCGACTGTTTTGCAGCGAAATTGCAGGATTGCAGGGTGGAGCATATTTAAATGTCGGTTCCGCAGTGCTTTTGCCTGAGGTTTTTTTGAAGGCTCTTACGCTGGCTCGAAATCTTGGCAATAAAGTGGATGATTTCACCACTGCAAATTTTGATTTTATGAAGCAATACAGGCCGCTTACCAATGTGGTAAACAGGCCCACTGCGGGGGGTGGAAAAGGCTATCATATCACAGGTCATCACGAGTTGATGATTCCCCTTCTTGCTGCTTCTTTACTTGATGAATTAAGCAAAAGCTGCTAAAAAGGGCACTTCCTGCGAGGCGAGTGCCTCGTAGATAGAGTATTACGAAGCCTACGCTTCTCTACTTAGTTATCCCAAATTCAGTGTTTACCCGAAAGAAAAAGGGTATAAATACGGTAACTATTCAGCTCAGTCGTGTTTTAGATCCATGTAGGTTGTGGTTGAGTGTAGCGAAACCCAACAGCTGCAACAATGTTGGGTTTCGCTACACTCAACCGCAACCTACGGGGCTCAATTTGAACACAAAGAAGAGTGCTGAATCGTTACTAAATACGAGTCAATTATATTATGAGTGAACAAAAAAGCAGTAGGAAAATTGGAAAGGTGTATCTGGTCGGTGCGGGTCCCGGCGATCCCGGTCTTATAACCGTACGTGGTAAGTACCTTCTGGAACGCGCAGAAGTGGTGGTCTATGATTATCTGGCCAGCCCGAAACTCCTGAAGCACGTTCCAGAAGAAGCTGAGTTGATTTATGCTGGGAAAAAAGGCGGGGTGAAACATACCCACACCCAGGAAGAGATTAATCAGATGTTAGTGGATTGGGCGAAAGAAGGGAAGACAGTTGTTCGTCTGAAAGGTGGCGATCCCTTTATTTTTGGACGCGGCGGGGAAGAGGTTGAAGTTCTTGCTGGAACTGGAGTTGATTTTGAGGTTGTGCCAGGTGTGACCTCCGCCACTGCTGCTGCAACTTATGCCGGTATTCCCATCACGCATCGTGAGCACACTGCGTCTGTTGCCTTTTTAACCGGGCACGAAGATCCCACAAAACCCGGATCCAATATTGACTGGGCAAAGCTGGCAACTGGTGCAGGAACCTTAGTTATCTATATGGGGATTAAAAATCTTCCTATCATTGTAAAGAATCTTGTTGCTAATGGACGTGATCCAAAAACACCTGTGGCTGTTGTCCGCTGGGCTTCCACCCCGGAGCAGCGTACTGTTGTTGGTACCCTGGAAACAATCGCAGATATCGTACGTGAAGCAGCAATAAAACCACCAGCTCTTATTATTGTGGGTGATGTCGTTACCTTGCGTGATAAAATTGACTGGTTTGAAAAACGTCCGCTCTTTGGGAAGCGCATTGTGGTAACCAGAACCCGTGAACAGGCGTCAGAACTTATGGCGGGTCTTGAAGAAAATGGTGCCAATTGCCTTGAGTATTCCACCATTAAAATTGAAGCTGTCGATTCCTATGAAGAACTGGATGAAGAGCTTGAGCGTATACAGGAATATCACTGGATACTCTTTACCTCGCTGCATGGGGTTCGATATTTCTTCGATCGGCTCTACGGAAAAGGACTTGATACCAGGAGCCTGAATGGACCCGGTATTGCTGCAGTTGGTAAAGCAACCGCTGATCTTCTGTTGAAGTATGGTGTTCGTGCAGATCTTCTTCCCACTGTTTTTACTGGAGAGGGACTTGCCGAGACGCTGCTTGATCAGGGAGTTGAGGGACGAAACATCCTGATTCCACGAGCTGAAAAAGCACGGGAAATATTGCCAGAAACATTGCGTGGTGCAGGTGCTCAGGTAACCGTGACTCCAGTGTACAAGAATGTGGCTCCTGAAGGAAAACGTGTGCAGCTTCGTGATGAGTTGGAAGCCGGAAAAGTGGATATGGTGACATTTACCAGTTCTTCCACGGTCAGGAATTTTCTGGGAATGGTTGATGCTAAGGATAGCTCGGACTTGAAACGATTAATGCACAATGTTGTTATTGCTGCAATCGGTCCGATTACAGCAAAAACAGTCACTGATAATGGCTTGAAGGTGGATATTCAGCCTGAGAGTTATACTATTCCTGATATGGTTCAGGAAATTGTAAAGCATTACACCTAATGGCGTTGTAAAAACTCTCCATCTTCTTCGTCACTACAAATTTACTGTCACTGCGGCGTACCTAAGTACGCCTCATTCCAGTAAATTTGTGTTCCTCGAATATGAAGTTTTTTACTTAGCCATCTGAAATTATACTACAAGTTTGTCACACCTAGCGGTGTAGGCTGTAGGTCATTTAGACTGTAGGCTGTTAGGGGATGTGTGTCCTTGTCTTTCCTAAAAGCCTTCAGCCTACAGCCTAAACAACCTCTCCTACTTCCTCCGAATCAAATCAAGCAAATCCTCACTAGTCATCTTCGCACTCATATCTGAACCTTCCAGCAGGCTTCCGGCAAGATCCCGTTTTTCCTGATGCAGTTTAACAATTTTTTCTTCAATGGTGTTTTTGCAAACCAGACGATAAATTGTAACAGGTCGTGTTTGTCCAATTCGATGCGCACGATCGGAAGCCTGATCTTCAACGGCTGGATTCCACCATGGATCCATATGCAGCACGTAATCCGCTGCTGTGAGATTGAGTCCAAGCCCACCAGCTTTTAAACTGATAAGGAACAGATCACCTTCACCGGCCTGAAATCTATCCACCTGTTGTTTACGTTTTATTGTGCTGGTTGATCCGTCGAGATATCGGTAATCGATACCTTTGTTGTCCAGGTGTTCTCGTAAAATAGAAAGGTGGCCGATAAACTGACTGAAGACAAGTGCTTTATGACCACCTGCCAGGAGTTCGTCAATCACTGAAGAAAAAACCTTGAGCTTTGCACTTTCTATACTGGTATCTGCTGTGATGAGCCGTGGATTACAGCAGGCCTGACGCAGTTTCATAATTTCTGTCAGGATCTGCAAGTGTCGTGCTTTTTTCTCCTGATTGTTCTCAAGAACTTCGAGAGCATTCTGCCGTAAGGCTTCGTAGAAGAGTTTCTCCTCTTCGCTCATTTCCACTTCAAGGGTAATTTCGGTACGTGATGGCAATTCTTCAAGTACCTGCGATTTAATACGACGAAGAATAAAAGGACGAATCAGTTTCTTGAGTTTTAGTCTGGCATCTCGGTTGTGGAATCGTTCAATGGGGATAGCAAAACGTTCATTGAAACGATTAAGCGTTCCTAGAAGCCCCGGGTTAATAAAGTGAAATAAATTCCAGAGTTCACCCAGATGATTTTCAACCGGGGTTCCTGTGGTGATCAATTTAAATTTTGAATTTAAGGCCATGGCTGCCTTGGAACGTTTCGTGGCGGCATTTTTGATGGCCTGTGCCTCGTCAAGAATCACGGTCTGCCAGTTTACTGCGGAGAGAAGTTCATTCTCCTGTTGTAAAAGGGTATAGGTGGTGATGAGTAGGTCAAATTTTCCTAAGCCCTTAATGGTTTCTTCTCTGTTTTTCCCAGTCAGATCTTTAAGAATCAGAGTAGGAGTGAAGCGGTTGGATTCAGACTGCCAGTTGCTGGAAACGGATGTCGGTGCCACCACAAGTGAGGGGCCTTCAGAGGCTCGTGACAGCATAGCGGCTAAGGCCTGAATGGTTTTTCCAAGACCCATGTCATCAGCAAGACATCCACCAACACCCCAATGGGCAAGACGTGATAGCCAATGATATCCTTCTTCCTGATAGTCACGTAATTCAGCTCGTAGTGTTGTGGGGACTTCCGGTTTAAATGATTGACTGTCATGGATTCGTTTGATTTGATCTTTCCATCCATCGTCAACCTGTGCTTTCGCCTCATCTATAAGCTTTTCCAGAGGGATGGCAGCAAGGTGGTGGATGATGATTTCATCACCATCGTCTTTGTCTAACATTCCTTCAGAATAGAGATTGATTTCCTCAAGTTTCTTTTTAAACTCCTGGGTCAGAGCCAGGAATTGCCCTTCTTTAATCTGTATAAAGTGCCCCTGAGCATTTTTGACTTTGTGGAGTAACTCACGAAGATCAATAACTGTATCCTGGTCAAGCTTCAATTCTCCTGAAAGTGCAAACCAGTTCTGTTGATTTGTACGAACCTTCAGGTTTAAGTTCTTCAAAGAAGCCTGATGGGTGATATTCAGCTTTTCTCCTTCTGGCCACTCAATAACCACCTGGTCCTGAATGGACTGCAGTTCCTGTAAGGCTTGAAGGCAGTCATCCGGATCCTGGAGATGCCATTCTCTATCATTCTCCTGCTCAAGATCGATGGCAAGATCAAGAATGGGACATGACTCTTCCACTTCCCTGGCCATCTGTTCTTCCAGTCCAAGGTTTCGTTTGGTCTGCAGTCTGCGGCCTCGCACCTCAGCGATAATGTTCTCAACTCCCTGACCGGGTTTGAGGTAATGACCGCCTTCAATAAAGGGTTTGACAAACATCTCCAGTCTGAATCCTGATCCGTAGGGTATCAAATGCATATAGATGGTCGGATCCGCCTCAACCTGTTCTATATTGGCAGAGTTTCCACTCTTTGGGTCAGCTGCAATTGCCGAATGAACCGTCATAAAGGAAGAAATGTTTCCAATGGCCGTAAGTACCTGTTCGCTGGCCTCAATGGGGACAATCAGGCCGTTCTTACCTGTTATCTGGGCAATTCGACGATGGTTGTCGTTTATTTCTATGATTTTGTAACGTGTGGGCGTCTCCTGGAAAATAGTGATATTTGCCTCACTTACTTCCTGAGCAAAACAGATGTGGAGCTGCGATCCCCGCTCTTCCACCATAAGTTCCGGTTCCCCTGAAACAAATTCAACCGGTGTCCCGGGAGATTTTGCAAAAAAGAGCAAAGGATGGTTCACCATGGCCAGAAGCGTTTTGTCTATTACAAAATGATAATTCACCCCATGTGTTTCGGGGTTTACCTGCTTTTCAATGCAGGCTGAGATCTTTCTGTCTTGCACGCTTAGGTAGGGAAGCTTGCCGGTATAAAGACGGGATAGAGATATCGGGCGTCCTTTACTCCAGTTCCCTTGTATTCCCTGTTTTTGTTCTTTAGGGCTGATTCGCATATTTCCATTTACGTAGTCAACCATCCAGATAAGTCGTTCTGTTTGTGTTGTGTCAGATTCCAGTCTTGAGGAGGTTACCTGGATCAAAGCCTGCAGGTTACGCTTCCAAGGCTCTTCAGACGTCAGGAAGTTGATAATCGGACTCAGGCCGGTTAGTTCCTGGAGATTCTCAATTTCAGATGCATAGTCTTCCTCGGTATGTCCGACGCCAGCCAAAATAGCTGCCAGGTTGAGGGTATAAAAATGAAAACCGTTCGTTTTTGCAGTTTTGTAAAGTGCTTCCACACGCTTGTCTACCTCTGGCTTCAGGCTTGAATTCAACCAGTATTGACCAAGAGCGGTAAAGAGAATGGTGAGGCTGTGTGGTTCGTCATCTTTATGGAAATTCATTTCCTCCCCTGGAAGGGCATGACTGGTTCTGACCTGAAGAAAGTCGGCAAAGGCTTTGTATGCTTTCGCTTCCGGGCTACCGTCAAAAAGAGAAAGGGCTATCCCTATCTGGTGCGCTACCTTCTGGTTTTTATCATTCTGGTCATTTTGCAGGGTGGCGAGCACGTGGAAAAGCCCGGTTGGACCGAAAAATGCGGCATGGTCACTTCCTGTCAGGTCGCGGAGAAAATCGAGATCTTTCTCAAAAAGTTCTTCCGTTGTGTCTGGTGCTCCCTTTAAAAATGCTAGCGTTCCGGCAGCTCCCGTGCCTGAAAAACTTTCTCCACTGTTTTCGAGGAGTGCAGTTGCTTCAGTAAGCTGACCTCTGAAAATATATTGTGTAAACAGGAGGCGCAGAAAGGGAACTTTTTCATCACTGCTTAATTCTTCCAGCCCGGTTTCTTCCTTGAGGTATGTAAGTATTTCCGGGAAACTGTGCAGAGTAGAAAGCTCGTATCTTCCAATTTGATCCAGCAGAAAAAATTGGAAGGATGGCGGGATGGATCTAAACCAGATAGGGTCAAAGGGGCGTGTGGTTACCTGAATCGTAGGCGGCAGTGGCGAAAGAATGTCACGGCATTGGCCTGATAAAAATTCAATGGCATCGTCAATAAGATCAAAGTCCTGGGTGTATATACCTATGCGCATTTCTCGCATAGCTCGCCAGCAGCGGGTTGTCCATTTGCCATAATAATAGGAAACTGGTGCCTCTTTGCGAATAACTTTTGCGTAGGTGGCAAAGGTACCTTCCTGGACAGATATGCGGCTTAATTTTTCAACAATCAGGGGGGCACACTGTTTCTCTTTGGTCAGAAGACCTGTTTCCTGAAACTTGGAAAAATAGTGATTCAGGTTGGCGGCAGTTGGCCGATTTCCACGTGGGCTGCGGATATCAAGTTTGCGCAAACAGTTGACAATGAGTGTCGAATGGGCAGGCTCGTATACAATGGATTGAAATTGAAGAAGAGTCTGTTCAAAGGGGCTGA
>JAOZLI010000123.1 GCA_029934915.1 Desulfocapsa sp.
GCTTCTCCAATTGAGCGGGCGAAAAGATCCGTTTTCTCGAGAATAGGCATGCGGATTTCGGAGAAATGAAAACGGGTAAAAATATCACGCGCCAAATTTTCCACGCGTTGCCAGAGTTCAACTTCATCGGGCAATATGTCTTTAAAGCCTTTCAGGGACGATATCTTCACTACAGTTCTCCTTACGATCAATTCAGCACGCTATCTTTGGCCATTTTTTCCTGCTCACATATAATTGAATATGCTGCGCAGGAAAAAATGGGCAAATATAATGAACTGATGAACGGGTAAAAAATCATATACAAAAAAGAACGAAATTAAACGCAATTATCTGCAAATGTCAAGCAATGGCAGGGCTGATATGTGAAAATCAATACTTTTATTCAATTTTTTGCTTAATTTTACTGACAATCAGTTAATAATACTTATTGTCCCGGGAGTCTTGTAACAGCAACACCCCTTGACAAAAAGGGGTAGGCAAGGCATTATCCATTTTTCTTACGCAGGGATCGGTCCAAAATAGCTTGGCACTTTGAGGTGTAAATTATTTTTGAGTAAGCCCTTAGACTTTGTTACAGGAGTATTACAAACAGATGAAATTACCCGAGTTAAAAATAGCAGGTTTTACTGCCCCTATTCCTCTTATTCAGGGTGGTATGTCCATTCGTGTATCCACTGCAGCACTGGCAGCTCCGGTGGCAAATTGTGGCGGTATCGGGGTGATTGGTGGCTCGGCTATTCCCGCTGAAGAGCTTCGGGCAGACATTCTGAAAGCCAAAGAGAACACTGATGGCGTAGTTGCTGTCAATATCATGTATGCCATGAAAGATTTTTACAATGTGGTCATGGCTTCCATTGATGCCGGGGTTGATATGATTATCACCGGTGCTGGATTTTCCCGCGATATTTTTAAAATTGGCAAGGAACATAATGTACCCATCGTTATGATTGTCTCTTCACCCGGTATTGCCAAATTGGCCGAACGACTTGGTGCTGCTGCAATCATTGTGGAATCCTGCGAGGCTGGCGGGCATCTTGGCACCGACAAGACTCTGCATGAGATCTTCCCGGCCATTCGTGACGTTGTTAAAAACGTACCCCTTATTGCAGCCGGCGGAATTACCAATGGCTATGAAATGGCCGAAATGATGGATAAATACGGCGCAGATGGAATACAGATTGCCTCCCGTTTTGTGCTGAGTGAAGAGTGTGATGTGGACGATAACTTCAAACAGGCATTTCTTGATGCCCAAAAGGAAGATATCGTGCTTACTTCCTCTCCAGTGGGCATGCCCGGACGTGCAATTAATACCAATTTTGTTCGATCCATGGCAGAAGGTGCTGATCTCAAAGTGAAGGAATGCCGCTATAAATGTCTAAAAAAATGTGACCATCATTACTGTATCAGTGAACGTCTGATGAGTGCCCGTGATGGTAAACTCGACGAAGGACTCTTTTTCTCGGGTATGAATACCTACAAAATGAATGAAATTCTGCCTGTTGCTGAGATTTTCAAACAGTTTGTGACCCAGGCAGAGTCCGTCTATAAAGAAGGCAAAGGCTTTTCACCAGCATGAGTAACGCCCGTGAACCTCACATAATAGGCCCTGACGAGCATCCCATTCGTCATCATATGATTGATCGGGATGCCATGAAAGTGCTGAAGGTTCTGAGAGATAACGGCTATGCCGGGTATCTCGTTGGTGGCGGGGTGCGTGATCTTTACCTTGGTCGTACCCCAAAAGATTTTGATATTTCCACAGATGCCCGTCCCGGGCAGATTCGTAAACTCTTTCGTAACAGCCGCACCATCGGCAGACGCTTTCGTCTGGTACAGGTCTTTTTTCATGGCAAAGAGCTCGAGGTTTCCACGCTTCGTTCCTTAAGTGAATTTGATCTTGATGGCCCGGAACAGGTTCTTGCACCCAATAACACCTATGGCAGTCTGGGGGAAGATGCACAGCGTCGGGATCTGACCGTAAATGGTCTGTTTTACGAGATAGAAAATAACACCATCATTGATTATGTGGACGGGATAGCTGATCTTGATAAATCTGTTATCCAGTTTATTGGCGAACCGGATCGACGCATTACTCGGGACCCCGTTCGTATGCTGCGGGCAATTCGCCATGCTGCACGCATGGGCTTTGCTATCGCACCGGAGAGCTGGGAAAGTATCTGCCAGCATCATGAAAAACTCACTCTCTGTCCGCCTTCCAGAATCCGTGATGAATTCCTGAAGGATCTGCATTCTACGGCCCTCACTGAATGGCTGAAACTGGCACTGGATTCAGAACTCTTTTTCGCAATTTTTGGCCTCTATCGAAAATCGTTATCTAAAAAAGAGGGAACAGACGAGAAACCTTATAGGGAACAACTCATTGCCATTGCAGAAGTTATTGATCGTTGCGCAGGGATTGCGAAAGAACAGGGCAAGAAAGGACTTCAAAATGATTTTCTGCTGGCCATGCTTCTTATTCCCTGGGCCAATGCACAGTTTGACCTGGTGAATCAGCACTTAAAAGGCGCTGCAGCATTCAGATTTTCTAAAATCCTGCGCACCGAAATTGATAAAGAGCTGGGCCAACAATTAAATTTACGGCGTTCCATCCGTCAGGAGATGGTTATTTTACTTTCCAATCTGCCTCAATTTTTACAACATCTGGAAAATAAATCCTGGCCGAAATGGATTAAGAAAAAAAGTTACTATAAATCCTGCCTGTCGTTTTGTGAATTATACTCAGAGTCTGTCACCGGTGAGTTTGCAACGGTCAAACTGGGTTCCTCTTCCCCGACTGACAAAACTTCCGGGCAGCAAGACTCCCAATCTGCTCGTACAAAAGGGAAGAGTGGTGGCAAGCGTGGTAAAGGATATCGACCCGCATTTTCTTCTAAAGCAAAGGGCGTTTTCGGCCTGAAAAAATAGTCTTTCTATATCTGTTCTAGCAATTTACAATTCCGCCCTAATGAACAGAGCAGGAGATACATGGATCATAAGCCCGCACCAGCATTTCTGCCAACTGTTTAATCTCGTTGTCTGATTTTTCCTGAGCGGCTCTCATGTACTGCCTGAAACAATAGGACATTCTCCTTGCTTACCCGCTCGCTATAGCGTTTAGTCTTGTCTGCATGTAGACAATAGCGTTCGGTTCGTCCGGATTGCTGTCACGCATACGGCTAAACAGGCAATGGCCCAGCGATCTTCTGGCTCACCATAACGTAGCTGCAGTTCTCCCCGTTGTCATCTGATCTGTCCGTATGGCTTTCTACACCATTCTGCGTGCCGTTACATCATCATAAAACAAGATCTGAAAACAATAGCTTCCGCCTTCTGACTGATTGGGGCATTGTTCGTCAAGCCCTTCCTCCGTATTTGAAAACCAATAACAATCTTGTAAGTTTGCTTCGTGATTGTCATAGCCACCACGCTGTTTGAAGGTGTTGTTTTGTCAGGCTCTTTTAAAAAGATCTCATAATGGAAGATAAAAGTAAAGGTGATCAAGGAAAAAGATTTCAGGGTAAAGGGTTGTTTGAAAGCGATTAGTTTATTACTAATCTTGCTTTTTGGGCAAAGACCTGCTATAGAAATGTATTCTGCCGCTTATGTGTATTATCACGATTTGCGGAAGAACGAAAATGTATTTCAAATAACGAGTCGCAGTTTAGTTGGCCTGTGTGGTTAGGTGTTGGCACTTACGAATTTGTACCGAGGATAGAGGGGATAAAGGTGAAGAATTTTTTTTGTATGTTGGTTGTCGCGGGATTTACATGTACAGCAGGTTCTGTTGCTGCCAGTGATATTCAACCACTGCCATTAGATGATGTGGATTGTGTAAAGTGTCATTACCAGGTAGCGGTGGATGTCGATTCGCAGGGTGAGGCACACAAGGAATTATCCTGTCAGGAGTGCCATGAAGAGCATCCGCCAGCGGGTACCAATACTATCCCTGAGTGTGCCATGTGTCATGCTCCCGATGATAGCGAACATTATGCTGTTTTGAAATGTAAAAGTTGCCATAACCCACACACACCTCTGCAGGTTGATTTTACAGCTCAGGATGAAGTGCTGTCGACTTGTGCGACTTGTCATCAGCCTAAAATAGAAGAGATGACAGCAAGCCCCAGTGGCCATTCCGAGCAGGATTGTAACGCCTGTCACAGCCAGCACGGTCTGGAGCAGGGACAGTACAGTACCTGCCTCGATTGTCATGAAGGGCATTCTGCTGAAATGACGCTGCCAGATTGTCTTGCGTGTCATAAGCCGCATAGTCCTGCCGAGGTCGCTTACGGTGATGATGTATCTGTGGCCCTATGTGCCAGTTGTCATACCGATGTGGCCGTTTCCTTTGCTGACAACCCAACCCTGCACAGTGAGATGGCCTGTGTTGAATGTCATAGTGAAACGCATATGAATATAGCCGCATGCGCTGACTGTCACGAACAGCCGCATGACGAATTTATGCATACGAAATTTCCAGAGTGTCTCACCTGTCATAGAGATCCGCACGATCTGGCAAAATAAAGAGTGTAACTATTCAGGAGTCTCCCATCTCTGCACAGATCTGGGGGGCTCCTAAACAGTTACAGGACAGCGGTTTGACAAACTACCAGCTGTCATCTGGATAGTTACTAAAAGAGTAAGGATAAAAAAGATGAAACAAAAGCTTGTTATTGCGGGTCTGGTATCTGTCTTCGTCAGCTGTTTTGCAGCGGTTTCAATGGCCGAAGTTCAACGACTTCCGCTGGTGGATGATGATTGTCTGAAATGCCATATCGAAGAAGTCAGGGTCATTGACGGACAGGAATCTGCCCATAAGAACGATGTCGCCTGTCTGGATTGTCATGAGAGCCATCCGCCGGAAGGGGATGTGGTGATTCCGCAATGTTCATCTTGTCATATGGTTGAGGATAATATCCATTTTGGCCTGGATAACTGTAAACAGTGTCATGCGCCCCACGCACCACTTGTTTCAGATTTTGGGAATATTGACGAAGGCAAGCCCGTTTGTCTTACCTGCCATGAAGCAATTGGCAACCTGCTCACGGCGCTGCCCAGTGCCCATGAAGAACAGGATTGTCTAGAGTGTCATACCGCTCATGGTCTCGCTGAAGGACAGTATCAAAATTGTCTGGATTGTCATGATAAGCATATTTCGGAGATGGTGATCAGTGACTGTTTAAATTGTCATAAGCCGCATCAGCCCACCCGTTATATCTGGGATACAAGCATTGATAGAATACTCTGTGCCGCGTGCCATGTGGAAACGGTGCAGGACTTTACCAATAACGGTGGCGCGCACCTTGAGAATCTTGCCTGTACTGATTGTCATGCCAAGCATCCACCCAATGAAGATAGTGTGATTCCATCCTGTGCTGATTGTCATGATCCTAGCGAGAAAAAGCATTTTGCCGTTGGTGATTGTGCACAGTGTCATAATCCTCATTCGCCCAGAAAAATAGACTTTGGAGCCATAGAGAATCTGCGCGAAGTCTGTCTTGGCTGTCACGAGAAACCCGGCAAGGAAATGAAGAGTTTCCCAAGTGCACATGCCGAAATGGAATGTAGTGAATGTCATCCAAGTCACGGAGAGCGTCTTGAGTGTAACAATTGCCATGAAGGACATTCCGATGATATGCAATATGCGGACTGTTTTAAATGTCATAAACATCATGCACCGCTTCCAACCAGGCTGGCTAAAAGCATACCATCCAAGCTCTGCAGCAGTTGCCATGAGGATCAAGGCGCTGATCAGGAAGCCGATATCAGCAAGCATGGGAAATTGCAGTGTATCTATTGCCATGGTGGGCAGCACAAGACAATGACTGAGTGTCGCACCTGTCACGGTGAGCCGCATGATGCCCCATTGCATAAGCGTTTTATCAGCTGTACTAAGTGTCACAAAAATCCGCATCAATTGAAGAAGAGTAAATAAGACCGGGATATAGAGGATAATATGAGAATGAAGAGTAGTAGAATGTCCGGTCTGATTAAATCAATTCTGCTGGCTAACTGTGTTGTTGCCTTGAGTTGTTATGCGGCAACATCCTTTGCCGCAGAGGACGATTCTTACAGTCAGGATGTGGTGAAAATGTCGGAAACAATGACCACTGTGGATTGTGCACAGTGTCATTATGAAATATTTATGTCCATTAAGAATGGGCGTGGTGCGCATCGTCTGGAGTGTCAGGAATGCCATGAAACGTACCATTCATTTCGACAGGGAGCCTCCTATAAGGAGTCTTTGCCGGTCTGTATCAATTGTCATGATACACCGCATGGTGAAAGTGAAGAGATGATTGCCTGCAAGACCTGTCATTCTGTGCCACATACTCCGTTGGCAAGTCTTTCAGTTGTAAGCCTTGAACCATACTGCGCGACCTGTCATGCTGAACCGGGTGAGAAGATGCAGAGCAGCAACGCGGATCACGGGAAACTGAAATGTGGACTATGTCATTCGGAAGGGCATGGCTATGTGCCAACCTGTCAGGAGTGCCACGGCGTTCCGCATGCATCGTCAGTAACAGAGGATTTTGATGGTTGTCTGGACTGTCACGGTAACCCGCATGACTTGTCATTAACAGCAGATTGATTTGCGGTTGATTAACTTTTTATTAAAGCATCACGTTTGAAAGAGTATATTCCATGCAAAAAACAGGCATAATCACAACGCTGGTCTTCGTTTCCATTCTTGCTGTTGGAGGTCTTATTCTCAAGCAGCAGAGCTATAAAATATGCTGGCAGTGCAGCGCCGATGACTATTTTGTTAAGGGATCAGAATATTCCTGCAGCGAAAAGAAAAGTTATCGTCAAACTGGCCTTGAGTTTATTACCAATGCCGCAAATGAAGGACACCTGCAGGCAGAGTTGATGTTGGCAGAACTCTATAGCAATGATCTTCCAGCTGGGTATCTGGCTTCTGATTCGAAGGAACAGGCCTGTTTCGTTCAGGATGTTACTGCAGATCAAAAAGTCGGTCTTTCCTACTTTCAATCCGTCACAGATGCGATTGCCAACGGGCAGAAGGTGGATACTGCAATACTTCTCAATCTGGCGCTGCTCTATCATCAAGGCGTCATGGGCACAGATGGTCAGATGGACAAAGCCGTGTGGTTATACGAAAAAGCTGCGGCCGATGGAAGCTTTTCTGCCATGCGTACGCTGGGCCAATTGTCGCAAACAGCAGGGGACGACAGCAAAGCTCTGCACTGGTTGAGCCAGGCAGCGGAAGATCCCGAGGATTTTGAGTCACCACTGGTGGTTGCTGATTATTACTTGTATGGCAAAGGGACCACAATTGATCTTTTGCAGGCGCAGACTTTATACAGTATGGCTCTTTCCCGTACTGAGAAAGTAAATAAGGAAAAGAGAGCAGCGCAGCGTCTGACGAAAAAAGTGGCTCTTATTCGCTTGGATATCGTTGGTCGTAAACTTGAAGCCTTAGGTGGTGAAAAACAGCGAGTATCTATCAATTATCATCTTGAAGGCGGGGTGAAACGTTTTCTGGTTTTTGTTGCAGATAGTCCCGTGCAAATTGGTGTGGTTTTTAACGACGGTGCTAAGATTCATGCGGCTGTAAATGCAGATCTGGATTTTGCGGAATTGTGCCTGAATTTAAAGCTGGACAATTTCTCATCCATGACCGATGGCGTGCAATGGCTGTTGAATAGCTTTGCTGGAAAAACGCATGACAATGCCGATGATATGGTATTTGATTTTGTATT
>JAOZLI010000007.1:0-4778 GCA_029934915.1 Desulfocapsa sp.
CTGCCGTTGCAGTTCTTGCCTTTGCCTCCATTGGCGGCATGACCAACTCAACGGGTGAGTATACGAGATCTCTGTATTACGTTATTCTTATTTCTCTTTCGCTTTCCTGGCTCACAGCTGTCACCATTACGCCTCTTATGACCAAACAGTTCATACTGAGCAAAAAAGATAAGCTTCCCAAAACAGGTGAGGCTAAAGATCCCTACGATTCCAAATTTTATAAAATCTATCGTGCAATCTTAAACGGAGCCATAAAGGCCAGATGGCTGACAATTGCCATTGTCGTAGGAATGTTTGCTGTTTCTCTTTATGGGTTTGGTTTTATCGATTCACTCTTCTTCCCCTCTTCTACAAGCCCTATGTTTCAGGTGGAAGTGCAGTTTAGAGAAGGCAACCATATCCGTGAAACAGAATCTGATGTGAAGCTGATTGAAGAATACCTGATGAAGATAGAAGGTGTTGAGCAGGTGGCTTCAGCCATTGGAGGCGGACACCCCCGTTTTATTCTCACCTATGACACACCCGTTGAAGCAGCAGACCAGTACTCAAATATCCTGGTCACAGTAAACGACTATCGAACCATTGATGCAATACAGCAAAAAGCCCAACACGACCTTGAAACCTTACTGCCGGATGCTGTTGTCAATGTGAAGAAATTCAACTTAGGGCCGGCTCTGGGTGGAAAGATACAGCTTCGTATCAATGGACCTGATCCTGAAGTAATCCGAGAAATGGCAGAGCAGGCAATGGTCGTTCTTCGTGACGAAGGGGCCAAGGCCGTACGCACCGAATGGGGTGCAAAAGTGAAAGTGCCACAACCGGTACTTGCAGAAGACCGATCCATGAATCTTGGTATCACGCGTCCCATGCTGGCAACAGCAATGCAGGCCAATTTTTCTGGAACCACGACGGGCTTGTACCGTGAAGGCATCGACCTTATCCCCATTATCGCAAGAGCTCCTCTGCATGAACGCAGCGATATTGAAGATATGGAAGAGTTACAGATCTTCTCCCCTACTGCAGGCAAGAATGTGCCAGTAATGCAGGTAATGAACGGTGTGGAAACCAGTTGGGAAAACGCCCGAGTCTCCCGTTGGCACCGGCGCCCTATGATTAAAGTGCATGCCGATCCACGAACTGAACTTCCGGCCCAGCTTTTCGAACGTGCAAAGCCACGTATCGAACAGCTTTTAGGTGTTGATGTTACAACATCTCGTGGCTCAGCTCTCAAAGAGGGAGAGATCCATACCGCCAGTACCATTCCTCTGCGTTATGATGATATTTTACCCATTGCTGGCAGGCCCGGATATTTTATTGCCTGGGGTGGAGAGCTTGAGGATTCTGCAGATGCGACACAACAGCTTGCTGCTAATATCCCCGTATATTTCGGTATGATGATCCTTGCCGTTATCTTTCTATTTAATGCATTCAAGCAACCGCTTATTATCTGGCTCACCGTTCCTCTTTCACTTATAGGCGTGGTGGCAGGGCTGTTGCTTCTCAATCAACCCTTTGGGTTTATGGCGCTTCTTGGTCTGATGAGTCTTTCCGGCATGCTGATCAAAAATGCCATTGTTCTCATTGATCAGATCGATCTCAATATCAGAGAGGGTATGGAAGGGCTTGATGCAATACTTGAATCTGGAATATCAAGATTACAACCGGTAATGATGGCAGCACTCACCACCATGATGGGCATGCTGCCCCTCTTTGGCGATGCATTTTTTGTGGCCATGGCCGTGACCATAGTATTTGGACTTGGTTTTGCCTCTGTCCTGACACTGATCTTTGTTCCGGTTTTGTATGCCACGTTCTTTAACATCCGATAATTTACTTTTAGGGAGTTTTCCATGAGGCTTCAGTTTATCAGACTCTGTCTGTTCTGCATCTTCTCTATTCTATCCTCTGTTGCCTTCGCGGCAGACACACTTCCCAGCTACAATGTGGGTATTGTAACAGATGGTGACACTAAAAATGACAGGGATATTCTTGCCCTGTATAAAAAGGAATTGCAGGTACTTGCTACCGGTGAATACACCGTCAAGTTTCCGAAATCCATGGTTCTTTCAGGGGAGGACTCAAGAGAAGGTGCCAACAAATCCCTGGCCAGACTGTATAAGGATCCGAATGTCAATCTTATCCTTACCCTTGGCCCTATCTCCTCGTCACTGGTTTATGAGGGAGGGAATCCACCTAAACCTGTGGTTGCCCCCTATGTTGTTGACGACCTTGTTCATCGCAATACAACACAAATGCCCATTGCTCCTCGCAGCAATCTGACCTATATCGATTCCATGTTTTACCTGGAAAGTGACCTTTTACGTTTTCAGAAAGTTGTCTCCTTTCAGAATCTCACCATCATCGTTGACAGTCGTGATTTAACAGCAATACCACAGCTTGAAATATTGGCAAAAAGTCTTGCTGCCAAATACTCCATCACTATCAATACCATTAAGGCGAAGGATACTGCTGAGAGTGTTCTTGCACAACTTTCCCCCGAAACTGACGCTGTTATGATTGCAACGCTGTATCATTTTTCAGGAATGGAAACTGCAAATCTCCTGCAAAGCCTTATCGTCCGAAAGATACCGGGTTATGCCATCTGGGATAGAAACCTGGTGAATCAGGGTCTTCTTATGGGAGATGCGCCAGAGGATCAGCATGAGAATCTGGCCAGAAGATCTGCCATTACTGTCCAGGACATCCTCCTTGGGGAGGAAGCAGGAACACTTGATGTACAGTTTGCACGAGGACACGAACTTACCATCAATATGGAAACGGCCAGGGCACTGGATATTTACCCAAGTCTTGCCATCATGACGGGAGCAAATCTCCTCCATCAAGCCAGAAGAGATATTACACGCCGCTTGAACCTGCAGCAGGCAGTGAATGAAGCGTTGGAAGCAAATCTTGCATTTCTTTCAGCTGATCAGAATGTTCTGGCTGGCCAGTTTGCGGTCAATGAAGCACGCTCTCCCCTTCTTCCTCAAATAAGCATTGGAACTGGAGGCAGAGCCATTGATACAGATCGTGCACAAATGAGTGGTGGCAGCAGTCCTGAACGTGCCTGGACAGGTGTTGCCAGTGGGTCCCAGCAAATTTATTCCGAACGCAGCTGGGCAGGTTATGCCATAGAACAACACCTGCAGACAGGACGTGAGATGGACCGCGACAGCGTACGACTTGATACGATCTATCAGACATCTGTTGCCTACTTCAACGTCCTGCGGGCTAAAGCCATTGAGCAACTTGAGAAGGACAACCTTAAACTCACCCAGGCCAATCTCAAACGTGCACAGATTCGACTTTCCACTGGAGTTGCCGGCCCAGATGAGGTGTATCGTTGGGAAGTCAAAAAAGCTGCTGACAGTCGAGAGGTATTAAACAAAGAGTCCATCACCCTCGATACCATGGAAAATCTGAACCGAATCCTGAACCGTCCACTGCAGCAACAGTTTGTCGCAGAAGAGACTGACCTCAGTAATCCACTGCTCGTAGGGGGTGACCGCTTTTTCCTGAGACTTGTCGAGAACCCAAAGTACCTGCAGTCGTTCAAAACCTTTGCCATTGAGGATGCCCTCAGACTACGCCCAGAGCTTAAATCTCTGGATGCCGGCATTGCGGCCAAAGAACGACTGACAACCTCCTCAAAGCGTGAATTCTGGCTGCCGGACTTCACCGTTGAAGGTCAGGTTGAACAGTATTTTGCAGAAGATGGCTCTGGACAACGAAATGATTTTAATGACGGACTTGACGATACTGACTGGCAGGTGGGTGTGTATGCAAGACTACCACTCTTTGAAGGCGGTAGGAAATCAGCCTCGCTGAGTAAAAACCAGGAAGAACTGTTACGACTGAAAATAGATCGCCGGGCAGTTGTCGAGCGTATCAGTCAGGAAATACTCTACAGCCTCAACAGAACACGAGCATCCTATCCCGGAATCAGTCTCGCTCGTGACGGTGCTGATTCAGCCAGAAAGAACCTTGAGCTCATCACTGATTCGTACATACAAGGAATAAAATCTATCATCGAACTTCTCGATGCACAAACCCAGGCCTTAAATGGTGACCAGGCGGCTACCAATGCTGTCTATGACTTCCTTATAGATCTCATGGGGGTGCAGCGTGCCATGGGTTCCTTTATTATTTTCCAACCTGAATCAGAACGTACAGTCTGGCGAGACCGCGTCAATCAGTTTCTCTAAGGAACGTGTAAAGAATAGCATGTGATTGTTTACCCGTTCCTAAAGAGAAAGGATGGACAAAAGGAAAAAAGTCCATTATGGTAGCCCGCTGCAGGAAACATTCCTAAATACTATTATACGAATAAGGACATAAAATGATAATTACAGACTGGGTTCATACCATCGCCGGATTTTTCATTCTTCTCAGTATGGCACTGGGTGTCGACTGTGGAAACAATCCATTGTTTATGCATCAATACTGGCTCTTTTTTACAGCATTTGTGGGAGTAAATCTTTTCCAGTATGGCTTTACAAAGTTTTGTCCTCTTGCCATGATTCTCAAGGTTCTGGGTGTCTCTGAGAATAGATAGCAGACTAACTCTCAGCTTGCCATCTTAGCTCCACAAGATAGTTGCCAGCAGCATCCTGCCTGTTCACATTTTTTTTCTTTCTTAAAACAGGCAGTATGCCCTTCCTTTTCCTGAACCATCCAGACTAACTCTGCAAGCTTCAGTCCTTTACTCTTCAGCTCAAGTCCCGCTGCCTTTTTCCTTGCATAGGCTGCCAGAGGTGAACCCTTTAATAATTTCTTTG
>JAOZLI010000007.1:4878-22609 GCA_029934915.1 Desulfocapsa sp.
TCTTTGCCTTTGCCATTTTCCTACCTCGCCGATGTGGTTTGTTTACAAAAAAAACAAGTTATACTATGAATTATGCAAGAGAGATATTTGAGCATTTTCTCGTGTATTGAAAGATGTGATATCAAATTGGCAAGATATGCATCTCTTCCCGAGTCGCATGAATTCCACTAAGCACCTGCCCACTCCGTCCATCAACGGAGAGTGAATCACCAAAACGAATAACGGTATCTCCAATCTCGCAATATTGACTCATTTCATACACCTTTAAATGCTTACAACCTACAATGCAAGTTTTTTCCAGACGAACCGCGACAACAGACGCATGTGATGTCTGGCCTCCCCGAGAGGTAAGTAATCCTTCTGCCATATCAATGACTTTAATATCTTCCGGTACGGTGTCCGCTCGAATCAGGATAAGAGGAATATCGGGGTCTGTTTCCCGCAGTTCTTTAATATTTTCCTCGGTAAAAACAGCACGCCCGGCAAGTGCCGAACCGGAAACACCAATACCTCTGCCAAGAAAAGCCTTTTCAAGAAGATCTGTAACAACAAAGACTTGAAAGCGTTCCTGTTTTTTAATGGTTATCATATCCCGTGTCTGCAGAATAAATAACTGACTGGCACTAGGGCCCTCAAAGGTAAATTCAATTTCCTGGGGATTCCAATGTTTATCATAGACCAGGTCTCTTGAGATACTCAGGAGTTCCTGGTAGATTCGTGGATACCTCACCTCAAGGGTTTTATCCACCTCACGACCGTCAAGTTCTGCCTGCTCAACGGAGATGGGATAACTGGTAACCAGACCAGACACAATATCTTCCCCCTGATCACCATAGGCATAATCTCCCCACAGCGCCACACGCTGTACCTTGCGATAAGGGTGTGCGGTAAAAAGGACCCCGGAACCGGACGCCTGACTCTTGTTTCCGTACACCATGGCCTGCACAATAACAGCAGTTCCCCAGGAGTCGGAAACATCCATAATCTTCCGATAATCTGCAGCCTTAGCTGTTTCCCAGGAATCGAATACCATTTCAATGGCTGTTACCAGTTGCAACCAGGGATCATCTGGAATCCCCAGACCCTTTTGACGAATAAGCCTTTGATATTCAAGTGCGAGCTCCTTCATCTGAACCGGGGAAAAGTGACCTTTCATGCTCACATTATGCGTTTCTTTAGCGTGATTCATCAATGCCTGAAACTCATCTCTCGGAACACCGGATGTCATGGCCCAGGATTGGAGAAAGCGTCGATAATTATCCCAGGCCAGATAGGAATCACCATGTTCTTTAGCCCCCTCTTCAATAAGCTCTTCGTTGGTCCCCACATTATGCACAGTGGCCATCATTCCGGGCATGGAGACAGCCGCTCCACTCCGGACAGAAAGGAGCAGTGGGCTTTCAGTTCCCGCAAAAACGCGACCAGTCTCTTTTTCAAGCTCGTTCAGTGACAGGCGAATACGCTGCATAAACTCGTCACGCGCCTTATCAAAACCATACACAACATCCCGACAACGAAAAATTTCAGTGGTGATAATAAAAGCTCCGGGCACCTGCTTGTTATCATCACTGAGCGTCACCAGGTTAAAACCTTTATTGCCAAGATGGATAAGATCATGAGTGTAAGGGTTGCAGTTTTTCAGCGGTGATATTGCCCTTTCGGGGTTATAGGTCATAAGCAGATCAAGACGCTGCTCATCAAGAATATCCCTTTGACTTTCAAGCGTACCAATAACCCGTGTGATAAAGTTATCAAGGTGCTGCAGGCCAAAGGTAGTTGCAATCAGATCCCGTAAAAATGCTTCTGAAAGACGGTGAATGGAATTAGACTTATCATTATCATCCCAAAGCGAACGATAGTTGGTGAGCAGATTTGCAGGCCCTATCTGAGGCAGAATAATCGAGAGGTTATTTTGATGAATGTTGGTGTAGTAGGAGTAGATAACATCTTTCACCCCCTCGGATAGTCCACGAAAGATATCAAGATACTGGGTGTAGGAAAAGCGCCTCACCTTGAGAGAACTGGTGAGAAGAGAGATATAGGTATCGAGTCGCCGGGAACTGATACCATCCACGCGAAGAGCCCGCAGATAAATTTTTAAGCACTTTACAATTCGATAAAAGGTTGCCTGGGTGATAATAGACAAATTAACGATCTCCGGCAAACGTTCGAGATAAATATTGGTTAGATTTTCCAGGCGAAAGCTGAGACTCAGGCTGTCAAACTTCTTCTCCTGATATTTCCCGTAAACAGAGGGGATATCAACAGCAATGTGCCTTTTGTAATAGATATCCTCTTTTGCTTCGAATGTTTCCTCCGAAAGAATCGTTCGTTTCAACCCCTCCAGGGTCTGCAACAGGGCTTCCACACATTCGATGGTTTCACAATTTTCCAGAGTATTAAGAAGCTCCTCCATATCAGGAAATCCTTCCTGAGCAGCACTCTCCAATTCAGAGCGCAGCTCCTGAAAATCGAGATTATATTTTTGGTTCAGCAGTTGAAACATATGCACCAGCAGATCAAAACGGCGAAGTTCCGCTGGGGCTATATCCTTTTGGGCAGCAAGATAGGTCTGCCGTTCTTCTCGCTTCCAGCTCAACAAATCTTTGATATCACTAAATTCAAGTTCCGCCACTATCCGCCCGGCAAGAATATGTTGATCATCTATAAACTTTCCAGATTCCGCAATTTCAGAGTAAACCTCATCGGGCAGAAAAGGATGCAAGACATCTTTCTTCTTATGAAGCCAGAAAGTGAAAATTGCCTGAATAAAGCCCACAATAAGATTGGAGCTCTCCACATGACTCTGCTTGCGTAAAAAATGAATCAACAGATCACGACGTTTATGGATTTCATCAAGCTCGGTTGACACCTCCCGAAGATCACCTTCCGCACCAATTTCATTAAAGAAAACCGGCATAAGCTTACTGAATTGTTTAGTCAGGTTGTACACCGGTTCAATGGGATGATTGAGCAGACTGGTGATATCACGCTGAAATAGATCAGTGTCCTTAACGCAGGTTCCGGAAAGCTTAATATTGATGATCAGTGCCGAGAAGAGCGTGCCACACCATTTTGGTTCCTGCATGATCAGTTTCAGCCAGGCCCTGATATTTCCCAGATGTGCCGGATTAGTAATGGGTTGCCAGTCTTCGTCCACCCCCATAACATTGGCATACTGAAAGCCAAAACGTACGGCCTGCCAGAGAAATGTCTCCACCATACGGCCATTTTTCCGTTTAAAGACCTCGCCACCCAAAACCTGAATACACTGCAGGGAGGTGTGAGGGTATTTTCTGACGTTGGCCTTTAACAGCTGAAAAGTGGTGAGCAGAAACTCTTCAATATCCTCAAAATTCTGCAAACGAATAAGCTGCACCAGAGAGCGGTTAATTTCCCGCAGTGTCTCTTCATGAATAAGATAAAGCCCTTTAGTATCCATGATACGAAACAGAAAGAGCAACTTCTGATTTTCAGCAAAACGACCTAGAGGAAGCCCCTGTTCCCGTGATACACCAAGTTCCTGTTCATCAGCCTTGGCCAGATTTGCAGGAATTTCTTTATACATACGGACGATATCAACATGGGCGGGAAGATCCAGCAGCTCCGCTAATGCCTGGGCCGGTGATGCGTTCACATTGATTGCACTTACAAGAGTGTGGTATTTCTCCATGGATTCATGGGAGATGGCTGAAAAAAGCTGGCCAGACTGAAAATCATCGCAAAGTACGCCGCAACGATCAAGAAACCAGGGAAGTGGGTCTTCCTCCTGCAACCAGTACTCATAATTTCGTTTCAATATCGCCTGCATCAATCGTGCTATGGAGCGATAATCAAAGGGTGTTTCCTTTTCTTCACTGGCTGCAAAAGCCAGGAGAAGCGTTGCCAGTTTTTTTATGGGATGCTGCCCTTGAACAATATGCATCATGATGGGACTCTCACCATCATCGAGTGCTACAAGGCTCGCAAAATAGGTATCTAACGATGATTGATAGGTAATCAACATATCATCGGATAACAACCCTACTATCTTGGCAACCCATGCCACCTGAGATTCAATAGTTTGAGAGAGCAATTTACTGTTTCTGGCGCAATCCTGCAGAGCCTGCAGAAAAATTCCGGCAAACAGAGTGAAGGCAACAGGGCCTTGCTCATGACGAACATAATAACTGGAGTTTTTCAGGACGAAACTACGCAATTGCGGAACAAGGATATTCCAATTGCGGTAGGGATGACAAATTTCAAGAAGAATATGTTCCAGAGTGGAGTGAAGCCCTTTATAGCGTGCGACGATATCAAGCAGGAGCTGTAACTCAGGATCAAGGATTACTTCTTCGGCAGTTTCAAGAAGGTTGGCCTTGAGTGCATCGGATTCGATATTCTCTGTTTTCTTTTTTGCTTTCATTTTATAACTATCTGACATTTAGCCTATAATTTCAAGTATCTTTTTTTACCACGAAGGGCACGAAGAGCAAACGCAAAAACGCCCTGATAGAAAATCCATCAGGGCGTTTTTCACATTACAGACTCAAAAAAGAGCCCTATGCTGCCAGCGATTACTTCAAAATCGGACGAGCATTAACAGGCTGTACAGGACGATTATTATCGCCACCCATGACAGTGTTAAATTTTCTCGCCTGAGAAGGAGAAACGCTTACCGCATTTTTCATTACCATCCAGCGTACACCTTCACTGCATGGTGGAGTAGTGAGAGATCCGTTGAAGCGATAGTATGAACGGTTGGCAGGCAACAGATTTTCAACATTCAACTGCAATTCTGGAAGCTCTTTTGCTTCACCGGCTTGCTCAGGCATGTGCGCCCAGATAGTTGCGATAAATGAATTTGTGGCTCCATCATCAAAAAGAACACCAACCACGGCAAGATTGCCATTGGTATCAGCGTGGACAAAATGGGCTTCCATTGGATAGGAACGTCCTTCCACGGTATTCTCACTGGGAGTATGAAAATGGAATTGAAGAAGATTGTAGGTGTGCCCATCAACGGTAATAGATGAACCGGGTGCGTAATTCACCTGTACGGTATGACCATTGTTCACAATGCTCAGGGGTACACTGTTGTACTGAAAAACGATGGGGCTCAGCTCTGACTCTGTCATGCCTGCGATATCGATTGGAGCCTGATTAACTCCGGTTTTACAAATGGAGTAATCACGGGAAAGATCTCCCCAAAACTCAGGAGCCTCATGTCCGGCATAACCCCAATGTGCACCATGACCACCTGCAAAAGCAGTTCCGGCCAGAAGCATTCCAGCACATGCTGATGTAATAATTGCGTTCTTCATACGTTTCCTCCTGGAAATTTGATGGCGTTGTAAAAATTCTTCATCTGCTTCGTCTCTGCAAATTTACTCTCGCTGCGACGTACTAAAGTACGCCTCACTCCATTAAATTTGCGTTCCTCGCATATGAATTTTTTCGAAGTCTTCGCTTATCTACTTAGCCATCTAAGGTTTAAGTTTTACAAACTTTGTAAAATTTGAGTAATTATATCAAAAAACTGTATCGTCCATGGAGTCTTGCGGCTCCTTAATTTTCCTGAACGATTTATTACTCTATTTCGCACCAGAATTCAAGTATTTATTAAAGAACTAAAACACATCATTACAAGGCTTTATTGGCCTCCATATGCAGGACAAGGTCAAGCATACGGTTGGAGTAGCCCCATTCGTTATCATACCAGCTCAAGATCTTAATGGTTGTACCCAGGGCTTTTGTTGACCCAGCATCGACTATTGAAGAATGGGCATCTCCCTGAAAGTCAATGGATACAAGAGGAAGCTCAGTGTAGCCTAAATAACGATTTGCCGCCTCTTTCAAGGCCTGATTCACTTCAGGCACCGTAACTTCTCGTTCCACTTCCATCACCACATCAACCAAAGAGACATTGGCGGTGGGTACCCGAACTGCAAGCCCATCAAATTTCCCTTTGAGTTCAGGAATAACCAGCGCCACAGCAGCTGCAGCTCCTGTACTTGTGGGAATCATGGAAAGAGCGGCTGCCCTGGCCCTGCGCAAATCGGAATGTGGGAAATCAAGAAGTTTCTGGTCTCCGGTATACGCATGAACAGTGGTCATCAGGCCCCGTTTAATCCCAAAGTTATCCAGGATAACCTTGGCCACAGGTGCAAGGCAGTTGGTGGTACAGGAGGCGTTGGAAACCACATGATCCTCAGTGGCATCATACTCATCCTCATTCACTCCCATCACAAATGTTTTTACTGCTCCCTTGGCCGGAGCTGAAATAACAACTTTTTGGGCACCAGCATCAATATGCCTCCTGCAGCTATCTGCATCTCTGAATATACCAGTACATTCCGCAACATAATTTACACCCGCAGCAGCCCAGGGGATATCAACGGGCGCACGATGACTGGTCACTTGTATATGACGACCGTCAACAATGATACCGGAATCATCATGACCAACCTCGGCATCAAAAACACCCATCACGGAATCATATTTTAACAGATGAGCCAGCGTTGCAGTGTCTGTCAGGTCATTAATCCCTGCAATTTCGATATCTGCAAACGTTGAATCCTTCGCAATGGCCCGAAAGATATTTCTACCAATACGGCCAAAGCCGTTAATTCCTATCTTGATTGTCATGTAAAACCTCATTAAGGTGGATGGTCTGGGACTTCTTATACAAATCTAAATATTTTTTACTTACCATTTTCCAGGTATATTCTTTCTCTATTAATTCAACTGCCTGACGTTGCATTTTTCGGATTGTCGCCGGTTTTTTCAGGTACAGATCCAATGCTCTGTCCAGCGTCTTTGAGAGCTCCTGCGCACTGTGTTTTTTATAGGCAAATCCGGTCTTAGAATCCAAAACCTTTACAAGCCCGCCCACATGATGCACAATGGGCAAATTACCAAAGAGTTGCGCCATAAAATCGGTCAGGCCACAGGGTTCGTAACGTGATGGGATAACGAAAAAATCTCCGGCAGCATAAATCTTAGTGGCCAGCCGGGTATCGTAGCCTCGCAGGACGCAGATCCTACCCTTATTCTCTTTCTTTTCGGAAAGTGCCACAATTCCACGTTCGTCCTGTTCCCCCCCGCTGCCAAGGAGCAGGAACTGAAAATCCTTTCGCTTAGCAAGAAGTTTTGCAAGGGCCTGGGTAAGCACATCCACACCCTTCTGCCCGTTAAGACGACCGATAAAAGTGACAAGAGGTAGGGACGGATCAATATTCAAGGATCCGGTTTTACGAATCCCTGGGATTGCTTTGTGATCGTTTACCAGTTGCAGAACAGCCTCTTTACATGCTTTCTTTCCGTTGAGTTTTGTATCTTTTATGGGATCGAATGCGGCTGCAGTCCCCGTTTCTTCAGGGATTTTTGCCGAAAAGAAATCAGAGTCAATACCGTTTGTCACCCCTTCAAGAGTAACACCACGCTCCAGCAAGGTATGACCAAGCCAGCCGGTGAGAAGATCATCCGCCGTCTCCCGTAGTTCCCGTGCATAATTTCCACTTACTGTATTCAATATGGCAAAGCTGCTACCAGCAAGGAAGGGATCAAAACAATCATCCAACCGGGATGATTGGATCAGGGAAAGGGACAACCCTGTACAGGCCCTGGCAAAAGCAAGATCAGCAATTTCCTGGTGATACCCCATGCCTGCATTATGAACGGTAATCACACAACTGCTCCCACGAAAATAATTTCGATAGCCTGGAAGTTCACGCATCAGGGCGGGTAAAACAGCAGTATGTCCGTCATGGCAATGAATAACATCTGGACGCGCACCAAGAAGCATCATCAAATCAAGGCTTGCCTTCTGCAACAGGATATTCATGGCAAAATAATCAAAATGCCCCTCTCCTTTACGCTGCCAGGGCTGTAATCGTGCCTCAATGGCGGTGTAGGTATACACATCTAATTTTTCACGAAACCGCTCAGCATCCAACAGGTAGATATGGACTCGTTCTTCCTTTGCATACCACACAGTGACCCGTTCTTTGCGCTCTTTTTTCGGATAGTTCAGGTCAGTCTCAAAATGCAAATCCATTTTAGGATGCAGGGGGTCAGTAAGGGGGGTAAAACCAAGTTGTTCTGGCTTCATAAACCCATAACAGGGCAACACAACATGCACCGAACGCCCCGACCAACGGGCAAGGGTGACAGAGAGGCCATGAACCACATCTTTCACCCCTCCGGCTCCGGCGATATTGCCATACTCACGGCTCACCATCCAGATTTCACGAATTCCTGTCCGCTGTTTAGCCATGATCATTGCCTACTCTGTGGGAAATGCGATACTCATATGACGCAGTAAATGATCACACAGAGTGAGACGAACCATGGCTTCACAAACAGGAATAATCCTTGGAATTGCAGAGATATCATGCCTGCCACCAACCTGAACTGTTACAGCTTCATTCTGCAGATTCACAGTTTTCTGTTCTTTAGAGATGGATGGGATAGGTTTTACGGCAACTCGAATCACGATTTCATGGCCGCTGGAGATTCCAGCCAGAATACCTCCAGCATTATTGCTGTCAAATCCATCCGGAGTAATGGTATCATTATTTTCAGAACCAAGCATATCGGCCACCTTAAATCCGGCACCTATCTCAACTCCCTTTACAGCACCGATGGACATAAGACCATGGGCAAGCTCGGCTTCGAGTTTATCAAAGACAGGTTCACCAAGTCCGGCGGGACAATCAGCCACAATTTCAACAATGCCACCAACGGTATCATGGTCTTTACGAACTTCATCAATCCGTTTTTCCATGGCAACTGCCGCCTCTGCATCCGGGCAGAAAAAACGGTTGGAATGCATCTCCTCAAAATGACGTTCCGTAGCCTTTACACCACCGAGGGCAACTGTGTACGCCAGAACACTGATTCCCGTCTGGTCAAGAACCTGCGCAGCAACGGCACCAGCAGCAACCCTTGCTGCCGTTTCTCTAGCCGATGCTCGTCCGCCACCACGATGATCCCGAAGTCCATACTTGGCAAGATAGGTAATATCACCATGACCTGGCCTGAAAATATCACGCAGGTTATCATAGGATTTGGAATGGGCATCTTTATTATAGATGGCAAGCGAGATGGGCGTACCTGTAGTGCGTGGCAGTTCTTCACCCTCCGGAGTAAAGATACCTGATAAAATCTCCAGCTTATCCGGTTCTTTTCGTGGGCTTGAGGCTCCACCCTGCCCGGGCTTTCTTTTATCCATTTCCGCTTGCAAAACAGCGGGATCAAGGATAATGCCAGGAGGGCAACCGTCTATTACTGCGCCGACCCCCGTTCCGTGTGATTCGCCCCAGGTGGTCACCCGAAAGGCCTTTCCAAAAGTATTTCCTGCCATATTATTGTATCCCTTTCACATAATTCGTAATTTTCAACACTGCCTGCTCCACATCTAACACTCCGGTATCGATGATACAATCAGCAAATGTTCTATACAACGGGGAACGCTCGGCAAGAACATCTTCCAGCTCGAGACAGATATCGTTACCGGTTAAACTCGGCCGTAAACTTGCAGACTGTTGATCTCCACTAATTCGAGCACAAAGGGTAGCAATATCTGCTGTCAGCCAGATAACATTTCCCTGTTTTTTGAGTTCCGGCCACACTTCACCGTGAAGAATAGCTCCACCACCAGTAGCCACCACGCATTTTTGTTCATTTTGCAGCTGTCGCAATACTTCCTTTTCAGCTTCTCTAAATTTCTGCCAGCCATTTGCAGCCACAATCTCAGTTACTGTCTGACCCAATTTATCAGTAATGAGAGTATCAGTATCCAAAAACTTCCAGGATAACGTATGCGCCAATTCTCGTCCTATGGAAGATTTCCCTACGGCTCGACAGCCGATAAGATAAACACTTTCCTTCATATTCATATTTTCCTTTGAATTTATATAGTATGCGCTAAGATTAACCTGTGTCAAGATAAGTTCAAGACTGAAAATATCAGCTGGAGGGTTTACTCAAGAATAAATTAAGAAATATGAGGTGCCAGATGGATGTTTAGGGAAACTCTCTTCAGCTATTTAACCGCAGGCGTAGCAGAGCTACGTTGAGGATTACAATAGCTGAAGAGCGTTTTTCTGAATGTTCATATGTCGCCTCAGAAGCTTAATTTATTCTTGAGTAAACCCTAAAAGGGATAAAATGGAATTTAAAGACTATTATACTACCCTGGGTATTGAACGTGATGCCACACAGGATGCAGTAAAACAGGCATATCGCAAACTTGCCAGAAAGTTTCATCCAGATATTAATAAAGAAGCCGATGCAGAAGAACGCTTTAAGGAAATTGGTGAAGCCTACGAGGTTCTGCAGGATACCGAAAAACGCGCGGCCTATGATAAATTTGGCAAAAACTGGAAGGCAGGGCAAGATTTTAATCCACCACCAGACTGGGACAATGGCTTTGAATTTACCGGTGGCGGTTACACCGAAAATGATGCGTCACAGTTCAGTGATTTTTTCGAATCCCTCTTTGGAGCCCAGGGTGGCCCCGCAGGGGCTGGCCCTTTCACCGGGCAGCGTCACCAGTACAGCGGCAAAGGTCAGGATCTGCATGCAAAGGTTGTCATTAGCCTTGAAGACAGCTACCAGGGATCTAAACAAACGCTCACCTTGCAACGTCCTAGCCTGAATGAATCCGGCCACGTCATTACCCGCCCGCATACTCTGCAGGTCAGTATCCCAAAAGGGGTTACTGAAGGACAACAGATTCGATTAACCGGTCAGGGAGCAGAAGGAACTTACGGTGGAACAAACGGGGATCTCTTCCTTGAGATTGCCTTTAGGAAGCACCCTCATTTCACACCTGATAAACGTGATATTATGCTAACCTTACCCATATCACCATGGGAAGCAGCACTTGGCGCCACCATTCCCGTTCCCACGCTAGGCGGCAAAGTGGAATTGAAAATTCCGGCTGGATCTCAAACTGGGAAAAAACTTCGCTTAAAAGGGCGTGGACTTTCCAGCCAAAAACATTCTGGCAACCAGTATATTACTCTTGCTATCATGGTTCCTGTTCCTGCGACAAAAACGGACAAAGAGCTTTTCCGCAATATGGAGAAAAGTATGAATTTCAATCCCCGTAACACCCTTGGAGTATAATTATGAAAACAATTCTCCAGTGTACAGTAATTGAAGAAAGCGATGAATACAGTCTGAAGGAAATTTGCAGCATGTGCAGAGTACATGCCCTGTTTATTCAAGATCTTATCGACGAAGGAATTCTTTCTCCCCAGGGTAGACAGCCCCATGAGTGGCGTTTTGCTGCCATTGAAATCAAACGTATACAGGTTTCAATTCGGCTGCAGGATGATCTGCGGATTAATCTGGCTGGTACCGCTCTAGCTCTTGATTTATTAGAAGAAATTGAGGAACTGAAACGAAGTAAACAGCAGCTTGAACGTTTACATACACTTAAAACGTATTGATATTTATCTGTGAACCCCTTATTTTTCACTAAAGGAGAAAAACATGAAAAATCGTTCTATAATTCCCATTCTTTTGAGTTTTATCTTTATTCTTTCTTCCTGCGCGGAAGGCCCCAATAAAGCCGGCATGGGTGCTACCGGAGGAGCTGCCGGCGGAGCATTGCTTGGGCAGGCCATTGGACACAATACAGAAGCAACGCTGATTGGTGCTGTGGCTGGCGGCTTGATTGGCTATATCATCGGTAACGAAATGGATAAATACGACCGGCAACAGTTAAATCACTCGTATGAACGTGGCGTCTCCGGACAGACTAATGCCTGGCGTAACCCAGATAACGGCAACAGTTATCAAGTCACCCCCCAACCTGCGTATTCAAATCCAAAAACCCAGCAACCATGCCGACAAGCTGAAATTCAATCGGTTATTGATGGAAGGCAGGAAACTGTCTATACCACTGCATGTCGTGATAATGATGGACACTGGCAGTTACAGAATTAGCAAAAAACAGGCTATAGTCTTTTAGGCTGTCAGGTACTGACTAAAAGTCTACAGCCTAAACAGCCTTTTTAAAACAAGGTACGAGGATGATGAAGAGCGGTCAACTTTCAGTGACGACAAAGCTGCATATGGAGCTTATTGATATAAGCAGTAAGGTGCAAGAACAAGTTACAGAATCCGATATAGTTGAAGGCGTCTGCATTCTTTTCAATCCACACACAACTGCCGGCCTGACCATCAATGAGGGCGCAGACCCGGATGTCAGAACAGATATCATCAAAGGGCTCAGAGAATTTGTGCCCATTGAGTATCCGTTCAAACATATGGAAGGCAACTCCCCTTCTCATATTATGGCATCACTCATGGGAGCATCTCTTACCATTCTTATTAGCGACGGGCGACTACAGCTTGGCACCTGGCAAGCACTCTATTTTTGTGAATTTGATGGCCCGCGAAACAGAACGATTCAATATCGAATCACAACATAATTTTTTCTACTCGCCATGAACCTAAATCCCCATGAAATGTGTTTTGGTTTAAATACCGAACTTGACCAGCAATCTGTGTCCATTTTCCTGCAACTTCTTGGCCGCAAAGAACTAGCAGAAACATTGGGCAACAGACTATCCAGTGAAGAGATTGGTGCATTTGTCCATCTCACCACCGGTTTACTCAAAAAAAACATGACCGAAGATGAATACCACGAGCTCTTCCTCTGTGAAGAATCGCCACATTAGGGAGATGGAAACAAATAATTATCCAAATACTGCGCCGAATTTTCGTTCGTATTCGAGGCGTTGCAGTAGGCGCATAGCAGCGCTATGTAACTACTGCTACAACGAAGAAGACGGACGAAAAGACAAGCAGGATTGGACAATTATTTTTTTCCGGCTCCCTTAGCCTTAAGCATCCTGAGGAATAATAACAGATGGCCAATGATATCCTTTACGATTTGCGTAGTTTTGTCGAACTGCTGCGCCGCGAAAAACAACTGCTGGTAATCAATGAAGAGGTTGATCCATATCTTGAAATTGCCGAAATCCACCGCCGTGTCATCGCCCAGCAGGGTCCGGCACTTCTTTTTACAAAGGTCAAGGGAAGTTCATTTCCTGTTATTACGAACCTGTTCGGCACTGCAAAACGTCTGGAACTTGCCTTTGGGAAACGCCCACAGAATTTTGTTCAGGATCTTGTCAATCTGACAGAATCCATCATGCCCCTCAAGGCAAAAAAACTCTGGGATAACCGTCAACTGTTTATGGATGGATTGAAAATTGGCCTGAAAGAAAAGAAACAGGGAGCAATTCTTGAAAATTGCCAGTTCCCTCCCAAACTCGGATCTTTACCAATGCTCACCTCCTGGCACTCTGATGGTGGTGCCTTTGTAACACTGCCTCTGGTGTACACGGAGCATCCAGAGGGGAAAGGGCATAACCTGGGCATGTATCGTATTCAACGATTTGATGATTCAACCACTGGAATTCATTGGCAGATCCATAAAGGTGGCGGGTATCATTACCACGCAGCTGAACAATTAGGTCAAGCGCTTCCAATGACACTATACATTGGTGGCCCTCCAGCGCTTATGCTTGCGGCCATTGCACCACTCCCGGAAGACATTCCAGAACTGATGCTCACCTCCTTATTACTTGGCAAAAAACTGGATATGTGCCCAGATCCCAAGGGTGGACACCGGCTTGTGGCCAATGCTGAGTTTGCTGTTCGTGGTGCAGTTCCGCCCCATGTGCGTCGCCCCGAAGGTCCTTTTGGCGATCATTATGGCTATAATTCGCTGCAGCATGATTACCCTGTTTTCCAGGCAACACATTTATACCATCGAAACGATGCCATCTATCCAGCGACCATTGTCGGACGCCCTAAACAGGAAGATTACTTTATTGGTGATTTTCTTCAGGATCTGCTCTCACCACTCTTCCCACTAGTGATGAAAGGCGTTCGAGAGCTCAAGACCTTTGGAGAAACCGGCTTTCACTGTCTTGCTGCTGCTCGTGTGGCAGACCGATATCCGCGAGAGGCCTTTGCCTGCGGATTACGGATTATGGGAGAAGGGCAACTTTCCCTCACCAAGTTCCTTATTTTAACCGACGGAGATCTCGACATAACTGACTTCCCCAAACTCTGGGTACACGTACTTGAACGTATCAACTGGGATCGTGATCTTTTTGTCTTTGCCAACGTCTCACAGGACACGCTGGACTATACCGGTCCATCTGTAAACAAGGGCTCCAAGGCCATGATGATGGGACTGGGGAAAGAAAAAATTCGAGAACTGCCCACAGATTTTTCCGGCAACCTTCCAGCTCATTGCAGAAAAGCAAAAGCTTACCTGCCCGGCACCCTGGTACTTGAAGCCACCGACTACGAGTCTATGCCTGATCTTGCTGCCGACATTGCCAAAGAAGCCGCCTTACAGGAATGGCCAGCTATTCTTCTAGTTGATTCATTGGAAGGTGCTACCTGCTCCACCCAGGAATTCCTCTGGACATTCTTCACCCGATTCGAGCCAGCTGCCGACATTCATGGTGCAAGCAGTACCGTACAACGCTTTCATGTCGGACTGACCCCACCCATTGTCTTTGATTGCCGCATGAAGCCCTGGTACACTGATATACTTGAGGTGGATGATGCCACCAAAAAACTAGTCGATTCCCGTATTACTAAAATTTTACCAGCTTCTCTTCGTTAAAACAGTATGGAAAAGCCTCTCCGTTTACAGAAATTTCTTGCCCATGCCGGTGTTGCCTCAAGACGCAAATGCGAGGAAATCATCAGCAGTGGCCGTGTACAGGTGGATGGAAAAACGATCACTGCCATGGGAACACAGATAACCCCCGGCAAAGAACGAATCACCGTAGATGGCAAAGTAATCGGAGCTAAAGAAAAATTGGTTTATATTCTTCTGAATAAACCGAAGGGCTATGTCACCACCGTCTCTGACCCACAGGGACGCCCTATAGTCACCTCTCTTCTGCAAAATATCAAAGAAAGAGTCTTTCCTGTGGGAAGACTTGATCTTGATACAGAAGGTGCTTTACTGCTCACCAATGACGGCGAACTCACCCAGTCCATCCTGCATCCCAGCAACGAAGTCTTTAAAACATACGAGGCGGAAGTGAAAGGCACTCCAAAAGCTTCTGCGTTACGATCTCTTGAGACCGGCATCATGGTAGAAAACAAAAAAACGGCACCGGCAAAAGTACGCTTCAAGCGAAAAAAAAGGCAAAATAGCATTATAGAAATAACAATTCATGAAGGAAGAAAAAGGCAGGTAAAAAAAATGTTTCAGGCCATTGGTCACCCTGTTATTTCTCTAAAACGCTTGGCTTATGGAAAGCTTGGACTAGGAAATCTGGCGGTTGGTAAATATAGATTTCTTAAAAAAAACGACATAAATTTGATCTTTTCAAATAAAATCCTTTACAAACAAAAAAATAGCTGATTAAATTTGGATAGTTACCTGATAAGGTAATGGAAACGTGTGATAAACGGGAAATTAGCGTCCCGTGCCTACACCCAAACATACTGCTCACCTTGAAAGCACAGGAGTCAAGCATGAACAAATCTGAGTTAATCGAAACTCTTTCACAGGACATTGATATTCCGCACAGGGAGGCTGCGGCGATCACAAACACCATCATTGAGACCATGACCGACGCTCTTGCGAAGGGTGATTCTATTGAGATCAGGGGGTTTGGAAGTTTTGTGATTAAAAAATATGGCTCCTACGAAGGACGCAATCCAAAAACCGGCCAGAAGATTAAGGTTAAGCCAAAGAGCTTGCCATTCTTTAAAGTTGGAAAAGATCTACGTGAGCAAGTGAACAGCCACAAATAGTCGGTCTCCAGAGACTACACTATCCCCCCAACAAGATCATATATCTGCGCCTCGGTGATTTGTACCTGTACAATATCACCGGGGTTGGCAACCCCGTCATTTATCAGTACACATCCGTCAATATCGGGAGCCTGATAAACAGACCTTCCCTCAAGTAAAAGATCCGTTTCACGGCTAAGGCCTTCCACCAACACAGGAATCGTCAGTCCCACGTATTTTGGTAAATGCTCTTCCGAAATCGTAGCCTGCAGTTCCAATATCCTGGTCCGCCTCTCTTCTTTTACTTCTTCTGAGCATTGCTCTTCGTAAAATTCTGAAAGAGCACCTTCCTCGTTTGTGTAGGCAAAGACACCGACATGGTCAAGGCGATACTCTTTCAAGAACGTTTCCAGTTGTTTTATATCTTCCTCAGTTTCACCAGGAAACCCAACCATCATAGTGGTACGAAGGGCAATATCAGGGACTGCTTTTCTCACTCGTTCTATGAAGCCACAAAGGTCACTGTAACCATAGCGACGATGCATATTTTTAAGCACAACATCAGAAACATGCTGAAAAGGAATATCCATATAAGGCAAAATTCGCTCTTCCGCCTGCATAAGACTAAGCAATTCATCTCCAACTCCCGAAGGGTATAAATACATAAGTCGTATCCAGGGAATGGCAGTGTGTTCAAGAATACCTTTCAGTAAAGCTAGAAGATTGGTATCGCTATCCAGGTCGTTACCATAAGCAGTAAGATCCTGGGCAATCAGTGAAAGCTCTTTAAGGCCATTTGCTTCCAATCCTTGAAGTTCGGTGATAATATCAGGGATTTGACGAGAGCGTAAATCTCCGCGTATGGAAGGAATCATACAGTAGGTACAGCGATTATTACACCCCTCTGTAATTTTCACAGAGCTTCTAAAATACGGGGTAGAGAGTGTACGGGCATAACTGGCGTCCATCAAAAAACGATCAGGCAGGACTGTTTTGTTCACGGGCGTTGCTTGTAACAAATCATCAAGAAGCTGGACAATATCGCCAACACCTTCTGTTCCAATAAAAAGATCAACTTCCTGTAATTCATCCTGAAGCGCACTTTTATAACGCTGTACCAGGCATCCGGTAACAACCAGAAATTTTGCAGGATCGTCCTCCTTGTAGGCACCCATCTCAAGGATTACCTCCACTGCTTCTTCCACGGCTGGCTGAATAAACCCACAGGTGTTGATCAATAGGACAGAGGCTAGTGCGGGATCGTCTGTCAGCTCCCAGCCGCCCTCCTGCAGAAGGCCGAGCATAACTTCAGAGTCTACCAGATTTTTGGCACAACCAAGACTTACCAGATGAAAGCTTGCCATTTTTATCCTTTTCCCGCAGTATTAATGAGTGGAAGGTGCGCCAGAAGCAATTCAATACACTCCCGACTTTTCTTCTTAAAATTCTTTGTCGTAAAACCAGGGCTCCATGCAGGCCGCCACAATTCATCAGAAACCAGAAAGAGCCCAGCAAAATCTATATTTCGAAATGCAGCCACAGAACAGAGGGCTGAATATTCCATATCTACACCACAAACATTGTATTTGTCAGCAAGTTCCTGAAGCATTGGCCGTGATTCCCTGAATACTGCATCTGTTGACCACATCGGTTGGGGTGTTATACTATCAAATACTATTTGCAACTGTTCGACAAGACACTGTGCAGGAAAGCTACTGACCTCACTCGTATAATACCGAGATGTTCCTTCACCACTATAGGCCTCCCCACCAAGCAAAACATCGCCAACAGAGAACTCAGGGTTTATGGCTCCACACCAGCCAAAGAGCACGACGTGCTGCGCCCCCAGAGCAATGAGTTTTTCAAAGGTCATCACTGCCATCGGTGCGCCAATGGCAGGACCAGCAACAAAAAAATCCTCATCCTTACTCACCATAAGTTCTGAATGAAAAAGAAA
>JAOZLI010000382.1 GCA_029934915.1 Desulfocapsa sp.
TTTCCGGGTTATCTGGAAGAGGAGGGTGGCAATCCAAAATCTACAACGGAGAGCTTTGTTGCTTTAAGAGTTGATATCGATAACTGGCGTTGGGCAGATGTTCCCTTTTATTTACGCACCGGCAAGCGATTGACTGCCAAACGCTCCGAGGTGGTTATCTATTTTAAACGGCTTCCCCATAATATTTTTAAAGACAGTTATAAAAAACTTCCCCGCAACAAGCTGGTATACGTCTCCAACCCGATGAAGGAGTTGAGATTGAAATGATGAACAAAGTTCCGGGAATTGGTAAAGGAATCAAGTTGCAGAAAACCCTGCTGGATTTAAGTTTTTCAGATGCTTTTAAAGGTGAACGTGTGGCTGATGCCTATGAACGGCTCATTCTGGAAACCATGATCGGCAACCAGTCCCTCTTTATCCGTCGGGATGAGGTGGAACGATCCTGGCAATGGATTGATACCATCCAAAATGCGTGGGAGCAATCCAATGAACCGCCCAGGCAGTATCCAGCTGGAGCCTGGGGGCCGGTTGCCTCGGTTGCACTGCTTGCTCGTGATGGACGGGAGTGGGAAGAGTAAAAACTATGGCGCAGAGCGTCAAAGACTGGTTACACCGCAGAGTTGTAATCAGAGAAAAGGGCAATATTGTCCTGAAAGAATATTATTTTAACTAGAGGAATAATTAAATGAAATCGATTGTAAACATGATGTGTGCGTCTCTCATGGTTGTTCTAATGAGCCTTACTGCGTTTGCTGCAGACAAGGCCGCTGTTGCTGCAGACAAGACCGCTGTTACTGAGAAACCAATTCGGCAGGAAGGGGTTCTGATGACCGTTGAAGCAACAATAGAAAGTATTGATAAAGAGACACGACAGGTGACTTTGAAGAATGAAAAGGGCGAAACCACCAGCATCACTCTTGATGGGAAAGCCGGCCGTATAGATGATCTTGATACTGGTGATCAGGTGGTCATTGACTACCTTGAGGTAGTTACTATTCAGGCCTTTGGAGCGGATGATGCTGAGCCCGGAGTCGAAGGCGAGGCTCTTGTTGCAAAGTCAGAGGCTGGAGAAAAACCTGCGGGTCTGGCAGTCGAGCAGGTCAGTGTGGTGCTCACCATTGAGGCTATTGATTTGGAAAATGAGCTGGTAACCCTGAAGAACAAGGATGGTGAGGTAAAGACTGTAACCCCGAAATATCCTGAAAATTTGAAAAAGGTTAACGTTGGTGATCATGTCAAGATTACCCATACCTCGGCTCTTGGTTTCAGTGTAACTGAAAAACCTGCTGTCAAGTAAGTTTGATGGATTTGTGAAAATTCTTCATCTGCTTCGTTGCTGGAAAAATTAAATCATTTCAACGTACATTAGTACGCCGAAATGATTTGATTTTTCCGCGCCTCGAATATGAAGTTTTTTACGAACCCATCAGATGAATGAGTCTTTGATTGCAATCACACGTAACTAAATAAAATAACATGAAAAGTCTTCCGAAGAATAAAACAAAACTTGTCTGTACCATTGGCCCTGCCTCTGATTCCCCTGAGATGATAGAGAAAATGATTGAAGCGGGCATGAATGTAGCCCGGCTCAATTTTTCCCATGGTGATTTTACAAGCCATGGTGAAATGATACAAAAAATCAGGGCTGCTTCCAAAAAGACCGGCAAGCGGGTCGCCATCCTGGCTGATCTGCCCGGACCCAAGATGCGTATCCGTGACCTGGCAGAAGAGTTTGTCACTCTTGAGCGGGATGCACGTTTTACCCTGACCGCAGAAGATATCATTGGCAATGTGGAACGTATTTCCATGACCATGAAGGAACTGCCAAGTGTGGTCAACAATGGGGATACCCTTTTTCTTAACGACGGTCTCATAGAGCTGCGAGTTGAAGAGGTTGAGGGAGAAGATATTCACTGTACTGTTATTGTCGGTGGCAAGCTCCGTCCCAGAAAGGGTTTGAATATCCCTGGAATTGATCTTGGGACCAGCGCCTTTACCGCAAGGGATCGTGAATGTATGCAGTTTGCCCTGGAAAACGGTGTGGATGCGGTTGGCCAGTCTTTTGTCAACACGGCCCAGGATGTGAAAGACGTTCGCGCAGCTGCCACGGAGATGGGTTTCGATCCCTTTATCATTGCCAAGATTGAACGTTCCAGCGTCTGGGAAAATATTGATGAGATTCTTGAGGTCACTGATGGAGTTATGGTGGCCAGAGGCGATCTTGGCGTGGAAATCCCCATCGAAGAGATTGCCGTGGCCCAGAAAACCATCACCGCCAGAGCTAATTTTTATGGTA
>JAOZLI010000124.1 GCA_029934915.1 Desulfocapsa sp.
GCAGTCCCGGATGATGTATCATGAATATTTCCACCAATACCAGTGTAGGATCCATCTATGCCAAAAATATTCGTTCCGTCTTTAATATTATCGGCTGTAAGGTCATTCTCTATGGTTTCAAGAATAGTCTCAATGTAAAAACCTGCATTCACTGTGGTTGAATTTGCTGACAATGTTTGAGGCGCCATGGAACCTGTCACTTCTACTCCATCGACCCAGGCTCTTTTGCCCAATAGGATTTCAGCAGTAATGGCATCGCCACTACTACTATCTATAATATTAGTATCACCGGCTACCCCAAAGATTGTGATATCTCGTTTGATATTACCAGAAACAAGATTTGGATCACCTGCAACAGTACCGGCACCATTGTGATATCCAGCGGGTATACTTTGCGCTACATTGGCAGGCGTAAGAGTGACAGCGCCATTATCAATCACAGTATCTACTATATCTTTAGAATCACTGATGGCAACGACAGTGTTTTCATCGGCAACGACTGCATCTTTTTCCGCCACGGCGACACTGTCTACTGCGATGGCACAACCAGGCAAAAGTGTCCCCATCAGCATCATTGACAATAAAGATAAATAATACTTTTTCCGACTCATTACCTACTCCCTATCGTCAAGAGTTCCAGGAAAGATCAAAACTCAATCCGAAAGCTGTACACTCCTTCTTCAACCATACTCTGCACTTTGTAACCTGATTGATTAAAAATAGCCTGCATTCCCTTGTTTTCACGCAAGACTTCAGCTGTAAAGCCAGCAATTCCACTTGACTTTGCCAGCGTTATAAGATGGTTAAACATAAACCTGCCCATACCTTTGCGCTGATACTCATCACGGATAACAAAGGCGACTTCTGCTCTATTCGTTCGTTCATCAAGATAATACCTGCCGACCGCAACGATATCATCACCATGAGCCTCAGGCAATGTGCCAACGATGGCCACATCTTTTCGATGATCAACATAGACGAAATTCTGGATTTCACGATTGCCAAAATGCTGATTGTGACTCATAAACCTGTAATACAGAGTTTGCTGAGAGAGATCATACAACAGGTCACGAATATGAGGCATATCGGTGGGATGTATAGGCCTGAAAGATACCTCTGTACCGCTATTGAGAAGATATGTTGCCTTCATCATATCCTGTGGCGCCACGATAAATTTCCCTTCCACTTCAACAAATTCCCGTCGAATATACTTTGCCTCAATCGCCTCTTTTAACAGTCGTTCACGATGGTCTGGATGAGCGATGGAAATAAGCGCCAGTGTTCGATCCTGGACCGATTTCCCATGTAAATAGGCCACACCATACTCGCTAACCACGTAGTGAACCGTTGCTCTGCTCACGACAACTCCTGCACCTCGGCTCAGCCTTGAAGTGATACGTGATTTTCCACTCTTGGTGGTGGATGGAATCGTAACAATTGCTCTGCCGCCATCAGAACGCGAAGCTCCCCTGTTAAAATCGACCTGCCCACCCACTCCAGAATAGAAGACACCCTCTTCAGAGTCAGAACAGACCTGCCCTGTAAGATCAATCTCCAGTGCCATATTTATGGACACCATACGGTTCTGTTTTCCTATTACATTTGAGTCATTGACATATTCCGTGGGACGAAAGGAAAAAAGTGGATTGTCGTCGACAAAATCATACAACTCTTTAGTCCCCATACAAAAACTGGTGACGACCTTACCGCGATCCGTTGATTTTCTATTACCGCTGACGGCACCACTTTTAATCAGATCGAGGATATCATCAGTGATCATCTCTGTATGAATACCAAGATCATGTTTTCCCTTTAGAGCTGCGATCACAGCTTGAGGAACCCTGCCAACACCAGGAATTCTGCCTATCCCAAACTCGACTGTTGACCCGCTTGGAACCAGTCCGGCAACAAGATCCGCAATTTTTGCGCTGATTTCGTGAACCGGTCCTGATTTCCGTTCAAGGAGTGGAACATCGGCAGGTACCAGAACATCAAGATCATAGATATCAATAAGACTATCACCTCTTGTCCACGGCATTTGCGGATTAACCTGAGCAATAACAAGAGAGGCATTTTCCGCTGCACTTTTAACGATATCCACGGAGACACCAAGGCTCATCTTCCCCCTACTGTCAGGAGGTGTCACCTGAATAAGCGCCACATCAAGCGGTAGCTGACCTGAATCAAAAAGTCGTGGAATGTCAGACATTAACACAGGCGTATAGTCACCTCTTCCTTCCCGTATAACCTCACGAATGTTGTGGCCGATAAAAAATGAATTTATCTTAAAACATGCTGCAAACTTTTTTTCGGCATAGGGTGCATTCCCCTTGGTCAGTAACTCAACGATCTCCACATCCGCCAGATTTCCAGCAATTCGTGTCATTGCTTCAACGAGCACCGTGGGTTCACCGCAACCTGTACCCAGAAAAACCCGATGCCCCGATTGCAGAAGCGACAAAGCCCGCTTTGGGGTTTTAATCATATCCTTATAGGTTTCTTTCCACCCTGAATCGTATTCCATATTCTCCCCTACTCTCCTTCTACCAGTGGTGCAAGTGTCATCCTGACATCTGCAACAACTGGTTCTGCACCGTATTCCCCTACGATAAAGGGATTAATATCAAGTTCCAGTATCTGTGGAAAATCTGTGGTCAACTGACTTATACGCTGTAATCCTGAGGCTATGGCAATAAGATCAACACCACTTTCCCCCCTCCTTCCCTGGAGCATCTGGTAAGATTTAGTCGATTTCAGCATTTGAATGGCTTCCTGCTCAGTAATGGGAGCAAGATAAAAGGTAACATCCTTCATAACTTCTACAAATATTCCGCCAAGACCAAACATTAACATCGGGCCAAACTGCGGATCTCTTTTCATACCGATGATCACCTCCAGTCCCTTTGTGACCATTTTCTCGACATAAACCCCTTCTATACGTGCTTCAGGCACCTTTTTCCTGATTTTAAGATTCATCAGTTCATAGGTATCTTCTGCTGATTCTCCGTTGGCTACATTTAGAAAAACGCCACCCAGATCACTTTTATGGATGATATCAGGAGAAACTATTTTCATGGCCACCGGAAAGCCAAGACGTTCTGCTATTTCACGTGCTTCTTCGGCACTTGATGCAAGAGTTCCCTCTGGAACCTTAAAGCCGTATGCTCCGAGTATCGCCTTTCCTTTTACCTCACCCAGTTGCAAAAGTCCGGTTCGCTGCCTACGATACAGGATCCTTTCGACGCGGCGTCTGTTTACTCGAAAACGGGTAACAGTTCTGGGGGGACGTTTTTTCCAGTTTGCGTAAGACAACATCCCTTTGAGTGCACTTACAGCACGTTCAGGAGTCTCATAATCCGGTAGCCCGGCGGCTGCAAGTTCGTGACGAGCAGGCAGAAGAGAACTCCCTCCCATAAATGTCGCCACCACTGGTTTACTCACATCTAAGCTTGTTGCTATGACTTTTGCAGTCTCAGCAGGTTTAGTCATGGCCTGAGGTGAGAGAATGACCAGGATTGAATCGACAGCGGGATCTGATTGGGCAGCCTTAATTGCAGCTGCATACCGTTCCGGGGCGGCGTCGCCCAGGATATCAATGGGGCTTGAATTACTCACCTGGTATGCCAGATTTTGACTGAGTTTTGCAGCGGTATCGGAACCAAGCTCCACAACCTTCATACCAGCATTTTCCACAGCATCTGCTGCAAGGATTCCAGGCCCTCCGGCATTAGTGATAATGAGTACGTTTTCACCATTTGGCAATGGTTGCATGGAAAGGGCCGAGGCTGAATCGAAGAGTGCCTCAAAACTGTCCGCTCGAACGACACCAGAGCGTTTAAAGGCGGCGCCATAGGCAGTATCACCAGTAGCAAGCACACCAGTATGAGAAGAAGCCGCCTTCAATCCTGCCTGGGTTGTTCCGGATTTTAAAATAATTACCGGTTTTTGTGATGAGGCCTCTTCGGCAGCCTTCACAAAATCCTTTCCCGTAGCAATATCTTCGAGATAGCCCACGATCACTTTTGTTTCCGGATCGTCAGCAAGGTATGACAATATATCAGCTGCAGCGATATCCGCCTTATTGCCAATGCTGATCACCTTTGCCAAGCCTAAATGATGATCTGCTGCAATATCCATCATCACACTGCACAGAGCCCCAGACTGCGAAAAAAGTGAAATATTCCCACGCATTGGATGAACTCCGGTAAAGGAGCAATTCATATTATGGGCAGTATTAATCAGCCCCAGACAATTAGGGCCAAGCAGTCTCATCTGATGACGCCTGCATCGTTCAAGCAATTCCTGCTCAAGGACTACTCCTTCAGGCCCTGCTTCCCTGAACCCGATGGCAGTTACAATAACTGCCTTGGCCTTCACTTTTGCACACTCATCTATTACGGCTATGACCTGTTCTTTGGGCAAAGCTATGACCACAAGATCGATGGGCTTGCCATATTCAGCAAGAGAAGCAAAACAGGGAAGCCCCAATAACTCACTGGCAGATGGATTTACGGGTACAAGCATTCCTTTAAAATCATATTCTGTCAGGTTTTTGAGAATGGAATGCCCAACCTTTCCTTCTGTGCGCGAGGCGCCGACCACAGCGATACTATCAGGTTCAAACAGTGCTTTCAGGCTCATTTCTTATTCCATTAAGTAAAACGTTTTACAGTGAAACCGTTATCTTCAAGAAGTGCCAGCACTGCTGCAATTTTAAAGGTGTTAATCCGCAGATAAATACCATCCCCGTCTGTTTTGGAACGAATCCGAAGCACTCTGCTAAAAGGAATTTCTTCTTTTTCAAGAAAGGTCACAATTCGCGTCATAATTGTTTTCGAGCCGTCATCTTCAAGACCTATCAGTACCGCTCCTTTTTCACCCACACCAAAGGAGAGTTTATAGGCCGCCGTCAGATCACGGATGGAAAAGATCCCTACAACCTGTCCATCTTCAACTACTGGCATTGCACCCATCTGATCACGATCAAACATAAAGAGTGCATCATCCAGAGTTGAATCAGGCGTAAGTGAGACGCAATCAGGAGACATAATTTCAGAGACCTCTGTCTTTTCCACACGTTCGTATACAAGCCGGCTTTCACTATCGCTTAACACCGAGGAAGGATAGGCAGAACGCAAATCACGATCAGTAAGCATACCCACCAGCACGCCATGCTCGTCAACAACGGGTAAATGACGAAAATGATAATCGTTTAGTAACGCTCTAGCCTCAGGAAGGAGCATTGACGGATGAACGGTTAGAGGATCGGTTGTCATATGTCGTGAAATATACATACTCTACCTCCTAAATAATAATGGTTAATAAAAGTGATGGCGTCGTATTTATACCCTTTTTTCGGGTGCAAACTCTTCATCTTCTTCGTCATTGCAAATTTACTGTCACTGCGGCGTACCTAAGTACTCCTCATTCCATCAAATTTGCATTCCTCGAATATGAAGTTTTTTACTTAGCCATCTGAAAATTTACTTTTTTCGAGTTTGTCAAAAATGAACGGCTACCGTTTTCCCAGTAGTCCACTCACATATGCTTCGACGGATTCACCAAGTACAGAAAGTTCATACCCACCCTCCAGGATGGACAGGATTTTTCCTTCTGTATACTGCTGAGCCCAACTTTGTATTGTCATGCCAATATTGTTGTAAATTTCTGTGGAATATTGAAGACCAGACATATCATCTGCAGCATGTGCATCAAAACCAGCGGCTATAACCAGAGCATCTGGTCGCCATTCTTCAAGTTGTGGGGAGACAACTTTTTCCAACAACTCCATCACCTGTTTATCATCTCCACCAGGCTGCAGCGGCAGGTTAAGGATCGTCCCTTTTCCTTCTCCGATACCTTTGTCATCAGCATAACCGGTTCCAGGGTAGCTGAAACTTGGGTGTTCATGAATGCTGATATAAAAGGTATCGTATTCCTCTTCAAAGGCAGACTGTATGCCATTGCCGTGGTGGGCATCAAAATCAAATATAAGAATACGTTTTTTGTTATATTTACGTTGCCAGTATCTCGCTGCAACAACACAATTATTAAAAAAACAAAAACCAAATGGAGTCTTTGCCTCTGCATGATGCCCCGGAGGACGAACCAGACAGAACACATTGTCTGCATCGTTATCTTCAAGAAGATCTATGGCTGTGAGTCCGGCTCCGGCAGCAAGCATGGCTATTGTATAAGATTCGTAGCCAATTTGGTTGTCTACATGATCTATATAGGTTTTACCGGACAAAACCTCTTCCTCAAAACGAAACAACCAGGATTCGTCGTGTGCTGCCAGCAACCATTCACGTTCAGCGATGCGGGGATGTACTCTATTGAGATCTGAAAAATAAGAAGAAGCCTCAAGGGCTTGATGAATGGTGTGCAATCTTTCCGGTATCTCAGGATGTGGTTCTCCACCGGTATCATGCTGCAAATATCGTTGATCACTGATCAGGGTTAACAGACTCATTCTATTCTTTTATGCAAACTCTGGTTGTGCTGATTTATGATTTTAGTGTATCTTACATAACAGGAATAATAGCTCCCAATTAAATCGTATACTTTAAAAATTAATAAAGCAACTCCCCATGAAAATCATATTCTACCATTCCACTCTCTGACCACGTTGCCATATGGCTCGAAAAGCTCTGGATGAGCTCATAAAAGACCGAAAGGATGTTGAAATTGAGAACGTTGAAATCATAACAAATCCTCTTAGAGCCTTAAAAGACGGGATAAAAATTATTCCAACGCTTACAATTGATGATGAAAGACTCAGTGGTATCCTGCTTAGCAGTATTAAGATTGAACAATTCTTAAAAAGGATAGAGAACTCGTGAAAGACCTGGTGTTAAGTTCAGTGACCAAACTTGATCTGGTGGTGTGGGTGCTGGTATTGTTGTTTTTCTGCGGATCCAGTTTACTCTTTCAAGGGGATCTCCAGGCGTCATTTTTGGGAGCATCAGGTATCATCGTGGAGATGATGCTTATTGGTCTCTCTGTTGAGATAATCATTGAGTCGATAAAACATATCAAAGGAATTGGGACCGTCACAGGTTTTATCACCAATGGTCCTGAAGCACTGTGCCTTATCGTGGGTCTTGTTGCAGGAGATGTTCTTTTTGCTGCTTCCACTCCTTTGGGCTCTAACTTTATGAACCCTGTGCTTTTGTGTATTGCTGCAACAATATGTGGAATGACACTCAAAACTATAAGAACCAAGCCGATATACAGTCTTATCACCCTTATATCCACCGCCAGCCTTGCCGTTAGTTTTTATTCGCTGGATGAAAACCATTTTAAATACTGGCTTGTTGCTGCCTTACTGATAACTGTCCCTCTCTTTTTTCTTCGCCCTGGAGAAGGAGAAGAAGAGAGCGACGAAATGTATCACAAAGGTGCTAGAAAATGGTTAATACCTTCGATCATGCTCCTTCTGGGAGCTGGCTATTTCCTTGATCCTGTTGTCTCCTTTGCGGCAGAGCATTCCAAGGCCCCAAAAGGATTGATTGGGTTTCTGGTACTTGCAACACTCACCTCATGGCCTGAATTTAAATCATGCCTGGCACTGCTTGGCCGTAATAAACCACTGGCCGCAATTCTTAATATAACCATCTCAAATATTACAAATATCTGGCTGGCAGCCGGAGGGGTTGGGTTTTATTTGTT
>JAOZLI010000125.1 GCA_029934915.1 Desulfocapsa sp.
AAAACAAAAAATGGCTAAGCGGCGTAGAATCCGTCGGAGAAGTGTGACTGAAGTATGGTTCGTGGATAAACTGTTTTCGTTGCACATGGGTCCACTTTTTCAGTAAAAGAAAAACTCGTCTTCTTCTTTTATTTCTTCAGTTTTACTGAAAAAAGTCAAGCTGTTTTTCTTTTAGCTGTATTCGATACCTGTATCAAACATTCTTCTCCACTACACTTTTTGGGGCGTTGTTTTATCTACCAGTTGATGCAAACAAAATAATATGTTTTTTGTGAAAAATCATATTTGACCTTTGAATATTAGCTGACAATCAAGAGTAAACACGTTGCTAATATGCTTCAGGATCTCCTTATCGGATCGTCGAGATGTTCTAATTTGTTTCGAACATGTCTTGCATAACACAACGAGTGTATATATATATAGCAAAACCCTAAGAGGAGAAAAATTATGGCAACAGGATCAATTTTTGTGAACAATCGTACACAGGCAGTTAGGCTTCCGATTGAAACCAGGTTTCCTGAAGGCGTTAAGAATGTTATTGTACGTGTTTTTGGAAAAGATCGAATATTATCTCCAATTGAAAATTCATGGGATAGTTTCTTCTTGTCCGAGGAGAAAGTGACAGATGATTTCATGACTGAACGTGCATCTCAGGAGCAGCAGGATCGAGAGGCCTTTTAATGCTGAAGTACATGCTGGATACCAACATTGTTATTTATGTGATAAAAATGCGGCCTATCTCTGCTCTGGAAGTGTTTAATCTTCATGGTGGCCTGATGTGTATAAGTTCTATTACGTTTGCAGAGTTGTTGCATGGTGTAGAGAAAAGTGCTCAACCTGAACACAATTTAAGGCAAGTAGAAGATTTTATTTCTCGGCTGGAAGTTCTGAATTATGACAGTAAAGCCGCTGCTCATTACGGAGATATTCGTGCAGATCTTGAAAGAAAAGGAACAACAATAGGGATTAATGACCTTCATATTGCGGGGCATGCAAGAAGTGAGGCTATGGTTTTAGTTACAAACAATCTGCGTGAATTTGATCGTGTTGAAGGGCTGCGTTTGGATAACTGGGTATGACGACACTGGCTATCTCTGATAGTATCTTGATAAAGAAACCGCACTTTATGCTTCCAGATATTGAAGAATGGATTCGGCGGCAGATCGTCCCTCGGCAATGGCTGTGACTACAAGGTCAGAGCCACGAACTGCGTCACCTCCGGCAAACACCTTCTCGTTATTGGTCTGGAAGGGGAAATCACTGGCCGCAGGAGCAATAATTAGCTGTCGCTCATTCAGGGAAATGTCGTTTTCAATAAGCCACTCCGGAGGGCTCGGTCGGAATCCAAAGGCCATGATTACACTGTCGGCATCAAGTTCTGTTTCCGTGCCTGCGATTGGTTCCGGTCTTCTGCGATTTCGTTCATCAGGCTCACCTAACTGAGTGCTTACGACCTTGACTCCGGTGACATGCCCGTTTTCTCTAACAACGATGCCAAGGGGCTGAAGATTCCATAGAAAACGGACTCCTTCGTCCTCCGCATTTTGTACCTCTCTGGCCGAGCCCGGCATATTTCCTCTGTCCCGCCGATATACACAGGCAACATCTGCTGCGCCTTGCCGAATAGCTGTGCGCAGACAGTCCATGGCCGTGTCTCCACCGCCAAGAACCACAACCCGTTTTCCTTTAAGATTCACGTAAGGGTATTGACCGCGTGTTATTCCCATAAGGTGGTCGGTGTTGGCGATAAGATAATCGAGGGCATCGTACACCCCATCACTCTTTTCATTTTCGAGATTGGCACGCATGGGGGTATAGGTACCGGTGCCGACAAAGACTGCATCGTATTCGTCCAGTAGGTGCGTAAAGGGAAGATCAGGGCCTATTTCTACGCCGAGACGGAATTCAATGCCCATATCTGTAAAGATCTTTCGCCGCAGTTCCATTGTCCCCTTGTCGAGCTTGAAGGAGGGAATCCCGAAGGTCAACAAGCCGCCAATCTCCGGATGTCTGTCAAAAACCACTGGTGTTACGCCGTTGCGGATCAGGACATCGGCACAGGCTAGTCCTGCTGGCCCTGCACCGACCACCGCAACCCGTTTGCCAGTGTCTGCAACCTTGGAGAGGTCAGGACGCCAGCCCATCTGGAAGGCGGTATCCACAAGATATTTTTCTATGCTGCCGATGGTGACAGCCCCATAGTCGTTACTAAGGGTACAGGCCCCTTCGCAGAGCCTATCCTGTGGACAGACCCGTCCGCATATTTCCGGCAGGCTATTTGTCTGGTGGCAGAGTTCGGCCGCTTCAATGATACGTCCCTCGTTGGCAAGTTGCAGCCAGTCTGGAATATAATTGTGAACAGGACATTTCCACTCGCAATAGGGATTGCCGCAGGAGAGACAGCGATCCGCCTGCATCTGCACCTGCGATTTCTGAAAAGGTTCGTAAATTTCCACAAACTCGTTCTGTCGCCGCTCAATCTTCTTTTTAGGAGGATCAACACGCTCTACTTCGATAAACTGGAATAGATTCTGGCTCATATTTTTCTCCTTATTTACTGGACCACAGACAGAGTCTCTTTGGGGGAATTTCCACGATGCCCCAGCAGGCTTGCAATATCCGATGTCTTTGGTTTAACCAGTTTGAAAAGATCAACGTAATGATCATCAAAGCCGGACAGGATCTGCTCGGCGCGAAGACTTCCCGTTTCCTGAAAATGACTGTTAATAATTCCACGCAGATGCTCTTGCAACACGGGCTGATCCTGTAAAGACAGTACCTCAACCAGCTCTGGATTTACTCTTGATTGCAGACTACCCGATTTATCCAGAACATAGGCAAAGCCCCCGGTCATTCCTGCACCGAAATTGACCCCTGTTCTCCCAAGAATGGTGATAATACCGCCGGTCATATATTCACAGCCGTTGTCACCGATTCCCTCTACCACAGCTCCTGCCCCGGAATTTCTGACCGCAAAACGTTCCCCGGCAAGCCCTGCCGCGTAGAGTTTGCCGCCCGTTGCTCCGTAGAGACAGGTGTTGCCGATAATAACAGCTTTATGACTCTTGTAGGTAACTCCTGAGGGTGGGCGGATAACGAGCTTGCCACCCGCCATTCCCTTGCCCACATAATCGTTGGCATCACCGGTGAGTACCATATGCAGGCCTCCTGCGTTCCAGGCTCCAAAACTCTGTCCAGCAGTCCCGTTGAAGTGTAGTTTGATGGGTGTTTCTTCCATTCCACTGTTGCCGTGGATGAGGGCAATTTTTCCGGAAAGCCTGGCTCCCACAGCTCGATCCGTATTTCTGATGTCAAAGCTGCTCGTTCCACCGGATAGATCTTTGATTGCTCCGGCAAACTGCTGTTCAATTTTGAGATTAAGTTCACCAGTGTCAGCAGGAATATTTTTTTCCTGAAAAAACAGACCACAGTTTTTCGATGGCTGCATGCTTTCCAGGATAGGTGTAAGCACCAGTTTCTTCTGTTTTGAGGAGACTCCTTCCACTGCTTCGAGCAGATCAGTCCGGCCAATCAGGTCAGTGAGTTTCTCCACACCCAGCTCAGCCATAAGCATTCGTGTCTCCAGCACCATAAAGGAAAAATAGTTCATTACCATATCCGGCACTCCGGCAAAGTATTTTTTCCTCAGTGTTTCATCCTGGGTGGCAATACCGGTGGCACAGTTGTTGAGATGGCAGATGCGCAGGAATTTACAACCAAGGGCAATAAGCGGCCCGGTTCCAAAGCCGAAACTTTCCGCGCCAAGAATCGCAGCTTTGATGATATCTAGTCCGGTTTTCAGGCCGCCATCAACCTGCAAGCGTATTTTGTGCCGCAAACCGTTGGCCACAAGAGCTTGCTGGGTTTCTGCAAGGCCCAGTTCCCAGGGGCAGCCAGCATATTTTACAGAACTGAGTGGGCTGGCACCGGTGCCGCCATCGTTTCCCGAGATCGTAATCATATCGGCGTTGGCCTTGACCACGCCCGTGGCAATGGTACCCACACCCGGTTCAGACACCAGTTTGACGCTGATTTGAGCGTCCGGGTTAATCTGTTTGAGATCAAAGATCAGCTGAGCCAGATCCTCGATGGAATAAATATCATGGTGAGGTGGCGGTGAGATAAGTGTTACCCCAGGCACCGAATATCTGAGGGTGGCTATTTGAGCTGTCACCTTGTGTCCTGGTAGTTGCCCACCCTCGCCAGGTTTTGCGCCCTGGGCCATTTTGATCTGGATAACTTCGGCGTTCATCAGGTAGTGTGGGGTTACCCCAAAACGGCCGGAGGCGATCTGTTTTATTTTTGATACCCGCTCGCTCTGGAAACGACGGGGATCCTCCCCTCCCTCGCCACTGTTGGAATAGCCGCCGAGACGGTTCATGCCAATGGCCAGCGCTTCGTGTGCCTCCTGGCTTAATGCTCCAATGGACATGGCGGCAGAGTCAAAGCGCTTGTAAAAGGTATTGGCTGCTTCCACCTTATCCAATGGGATTGCCTGAGTGTTCTTCTTTAGCTGCAGTAGGTCACGGAGGCAGGCAATGGGGCGATTGTTCACATGGCTAGAGTAGATCTGGTAGTCTGCAAAAACACCCGTACGAACTGATTTTTTAAGGGATTCAACCACATCGGGGTTGTAGGCGTGGTACTCTTCTCCATGGATATACTTAAATAAGCCGCCTCGTCGCAGTGGTTTATGGAGCCTTTTCCAGCTAAAGTGGGCCAGTTTTTCCTGATCTTGCTGGAAATCCCTGAATCCGGCCCCTTCAATTCGGCTGATCACTTCATTAAAACAGAGATCGGTGACCTCCTGTGCCAGTCCAATCGCCTCAAAAAGTTGCGAGCATCTGTAGGAGGCAATGGTGGAAATACCCATTTTCGAGAGGATCTTCAGCAGCCCTTTATCGATGCCTTTCCTGTAATTGGTGGTGGCCTGCTTAAGGCTTAGCTGTATATTTCCGTCATCCACAAGCTGGGCAAGTGACTCGTAGACCAGATAGGGGTAGATGGCCGTTGCCCCAAGGCCAAGGAGTACCGCAAAATGGTGTGAATCCTTCACAGTTGCTGTTTCCACAATGATATTGCTATCGCAGCGTAAATTGTTTTCAACCAGGGTACGCTGCAAAGCCCCCACAGCCATGGCAGCCGGGATGGGGAGTGTATCTTGTGCAATGTTGCGATCTGAGAGAATAAGCAAAACAGCACCCTGCTTCGTTTCTCTCAAGGCGGTACCACACAACTCCTTGATTGCGTTTTTGAGCCCCAGTACTGGAGAATAATTGAGGTCAAGGATCACATGTTTGTAGTGGCTCTGATCCAGTTGCAGGAGTTGCTGCAGGTCGCTATAGACAAGTACTGGAGATTGAAATATCACCCGGTAGGCGTGTCCCTGTACTTCATCAAACACATTCTGCTCCTGTCCTATGCAGGTGGCAAGGGACATCACATGTTTCTCCCGTAAGGGATCGATGGGTGGGTTGGTCACCTGGGCAAACATCTGGCGGAAATAGTCGTACAGGCTCCGCTCTTTAGTAGATAATACGGCCATGGGCGCATCATCTCCCATGCTGGCTACAGGTTCCTGGCCTGTCTCACCCAGCACTTTGATTACCTGGTGTAGTTCCTCATTGGAGTAGCCAAACAGTTTTTGATACAGGAGCAACCGGTCATCATCCAGGTCTCTTGATCCTGTCTCCAGCTGCAGGTCGTGGTCAAAAGAGCGGAAGCGTTGACAATATTTCACCATCCACTCTTTATAGGGATGACGGCCTTTTAATTCTTTGTCGATATCCCAGGAGGTCCAGCGCTTGCCGCTGAGAGTATCAATAACCAGTAGTTCACCCGGCCCTACCCGTCCTTTTTCAAGCACCTCATCCGGTTCATAGTCCCAGATACCAACTTCCGAAGCCAGGGTGATAAGTCTGTCTTTTGTGACGATATAGCGCGCAGGCCTGAGTCCGTTACGGTCAAGGCCGCAGGCGGCAAAACGACCATCGCTCATCACGATACCCGCTGGTCCGTCCCAGGGTTCCATATGCATGGAGTTGAAATCGTAAAAAGCGCGCAGATCCTCGTCCATATTGGGATGATTCTGCCAGGCGGGAGGAATAAGGAGCCTGAAAGCCCGGAAAAGATCCATACCACCAGCCAGAAATAATTCCAGCATATTATCCAGTGCCGAAGAGTCTGAACCGGAACTGTTCACAAAGGGCATGGCATCGCCCATGTCCGGCAGCAGTGGTGATTTGAACTTATAGGAACGAGAGGCAGCCCATTGTCTGTTGCCGGTGATGGTGTTGATTTCCCCGTTATGGGCCAGATACCTGAAGGGCTGAGCTAGTGGCCACTTGGGCAGTGTATTGGTGGAAAATCGCTGGTGGAAGAGACAGATGGCTGACTGCATCCTGTAATCTGCCAGATCCGGATAAAAAGCAGGCAGGTCGACGGGGAGGCACAGCCCCTTGTAGACGATGACCAGATTGGAAAGACTGGCGATATAAAAATCGGGATCATCTGCTATCCGTTTTTCCACCCGGCGCCTGACAAGATAGAGACGTCTCTCCAGATCCTTTGAGCCCCAGCCAAAAGGCGCGTTAATGATGACCTGGGCGATATCGGGCATGCTGTCTCTGGCAAGACTGCCCAGTACTTCCGGGGCTACCGGTACCGTTCGCCAGGCAACAACGGTCAGTGTCTCTTTTTTTAGTTCCTGATTGATTATCTGGCGGGCAAGATCATTTTTTGTCTCATCCTGACTGAGAAACACCATTCCCACGGCGTATCTGCCGCCCAGGTTCCATCCCTCTTCTTTGGCCAGAGCCTGGAAAAAAGAATCCGGTTTCTGCAACAGCAGGCCACAACCGTCGCCGGTTTTGCCATCGGCGGCAACACCACCTCGATGGGTCATACGGGCAAGTGAGGAGATGGCTGTGCGAACAAGTTTGTGACTCGCTTCTCCATCCATGTGGGCCATCAGGCCGAAACCGCAGTTGTCCTTTTCTAATTCCTGGTTATACAGCCCCATGATTGTTCCTCAACGCCGCAGATTTCATTGTTGGTATCGTGTCTGTCTTGTTGTTTGTCTCGCTCTTGTTTTTCTGTTGTCCAGAGAATAAATGATCCCACCAAAATGGTGTGGATATAGAATCACTGTTTTTGACGTGATACAGATTCAAATCAGAAAGTGATTATTTCGTATCCTTTATCACGGTATGTAGCCATACTGGGGTGGCCGGACATATCGTCAAGCAGTGGCAGCCCCTGCTCCTTTGCCGCCTCAAGAGTTCCCAGTTTATTAGAACAGGCTTTACAAACTCCTTCTACAAGGCCCGCCTCCAGGTTCTTTTTCCATAATCCATTCAAGGGATTTCCTGGCTTCACCAGTTCGGGAATCAGGCTGACAGAGGCTCCTTCAAGGATGATTTTTGCTTCATGTCCTTTGGCTTTCATATCCAATGCGTTCAAAAGAACATGGATGAAACACATGGGATCTCCATTGAAGACAAACATGGCGAATTTATTCATGATTGAACTCCCTTATTTTTTCTGATGACAATCGTTGCAAGAGACCGGCCCTGCTTCCTGACCTTTTTTGGATAAGTCTTTATGACATTTTTTGCACATGTTCATGACCACTTTTTTCTTCAGTTTGCCATCGACCT
>JAOZLI010000126.1 GCA_029934915.1 Desulfocapsa sp.
GGAACAACGATAATATCATTTGCTTTTACTTCACTGTGCAGGTCTACATCTTTAAGAATCGTTTTTTTACCATCAATCAGCCTGACAATACGCAGACTGGATTTTGAGGCTTTACCCGTAAATCCTCCAGCCTTTGCTATTAGTTTAAGTACGGTGGTGTCACTATCGCAAGGATAGGCGTCGGGGTCATCGACTTCACCAGTGACATAGCATATACCACCCTTAGATACATAGATGGTATCACCATCAAGGATGGGAATATTTTGACTTAGATCTCCACCTTCAACAATGGAGTTGATATTGACTATGATGACTTCCTGCTTGTTCTGAGAAATTCGCTTGATTGTGGCAGTGTCTCCGGCGCCCTCTTTAAATCCACCAGCGTGGGATACGATTTCAAGAAATGTTGTGTTGCCACGTAACTCAACCAGGCCTGGTTTGTTGACATGTCCAAGAATTACGGCTTTCTTACTGCGGAAGTCTTCAATGAAAATATTAACCTGTGGATTGATGATGTAGCCATCTGCCAGCAACGCAGTAAGTTTATCGGTGACATCAGATAGTTTCATGCCTCCAACTTTTACCTGACCCAGGAGGGGCATAACAATGGTACCGCTATTTGTTACTCGTACGGTGGTTTCCAGGTCTTCATTGTCATAAACATCGATTTTAAGAACGTCGCCGGAACCAACGAGGTAATCTTCGGCAAATACTTGTACTGGCAGGAGAGAACATAATAATATTGAGATTAGTAATACCGGACACAAGACAAATGTATAACGTATAATCAAGTTTTTTCCTGTGTTAATTCGCTTCCCCGAAAAAATACCTGAGTAATTATAGTGCAGAATTTATCCAGAGGGAAATAGTGTTTGTGTCATAGTCGTAATAATCTTGAGAGGAGTGGCGGGTGTCGTAACTATAGCTAAGCTCCGCCATGAGCCAGTCCTGGAAAAGATATTGCAACGCTGGTTTGAAATAGTAGCGATCTTCGTTTCGATCAGAACCAACTACCATTGTATACTCAGAGTGTTCGTAGCGAAGGGTGCAAAGTCCAAGGAACTTTTCGCTGAATTCCAGTTCATAGCGAAGATCTCCAGCAAGAATTTGCTTGTCAAGGGAGTTGTAAGAATCAGTTTCTTCGATGCTATGGTTAAGCGCGAAGACCAACTTCGACTTTTCGGTGAACTGATAGTTTAGAGCCAATTCAAGCGCCAGGCCATCATTGTCAGCGTTATCCGAATTATCAACGGCATCATTAATTGCATCGTTTTTGAAGCTTCTCTCCTGGTATCCAAGCTTGAAGCGAAGTGACGTTTTATCCGTTGTCAGCCAATTGAAACCTCCAAAAATAAACTGATAGTCAGAATCTTTGTTAGCATTTATGTCATATGCAACGTCAACATAACGGTATTCAAGAAATAAGGAAGTTTTAACACTATAATTGTAATATCCAAAGAGTGCGAAAGTGTTGTCTGTCCTGCTTAACCATTCATCTTCCTTGTCATCGTAATCAAGGTAGAAATTTGAGTACGATAACTTCGTCCTGACTTTTTCAGTGATTTCCCAGTCAGCGTTGGCGATAGCGAGGTTGGATATGTATGTTCGCACATTTTTGGCGGTGGAACTGCCAACATCAAAACGATCCTGACTTCGGGTGAAACGGTCAATAGCTTCAATGGAAAAACCACCGCGAAGGTTGTACTTAAACAAGCCCTCAAGGCGTGCGTCGTAATCGTTTAAATCGGAGTCTTCCGAGTACATTTTGTACGTAACACCACCCAGTAAATAGATGTTCATCCTGTCGAAACTGGTGAAATCCTCCAGTGAAGCCTGGAGGCCACCTGGCGACGTATTGTTTGGTGCAATCGTCAGGGGTATTTCCTTTCTGCTTGGCAAGGATAACCAGATGCCAGGGGTGATGGTGGTTAAGAAATTATTTTTCTCGTCCACGTTAACGTTAAAAAGGTTGTCGGTATATTCGCCACCAACTGTTAAAAATGCGTGAAGATAGCCACCACCCTCAAGCCCAAAAAGGTCATCGTCTTCAGGTAAAAGCGTATTATCGCCCGAAGAACTTTGTCCCATGGGCATGTCTGTCGCAGGTTCTATTACGTCAAGCCCTTGAACGATAACGTCCTTAGCGTAAGCAGTGGGTGCACATAAGAGTAGTGAAGAGACAAGAAGGGAAGAAAAGAATTTGTTGTGGTTCTTTGCTATGTTAGGCATGTTATTCGTCCAGAAGAGGCAGTATGCTTACTGCATGTGGATCACATGCAGTAAGTGAGTAAGTTGCAATTATAAAGTGGCGGAGCTTGCTGCTCTAGGATCAGGATTAGGACTGGGGAGGAAAGATATTTGCTGGGCAACTGGTGTGTATGCCTGCGAATCTTTTACTGCAATGCCACATTCTACGACACTTTTGTCAAATGCGGCGATAACCATTAGGTTGGAAACACCAACACTGTCCGCAGCACTTTTAATATCATCACCGGATGCGCCCGCACAGTAAAGCGCCTTAAGAACATTTTGCGGGTTTAATTCCTTGTTTTCAGAAGTCTTTTGCATAATGTCAGAGGGTGATTTTCCAAGTTTCATGGCTTCTTGTACCGCTATTTCAATACCTTGTGTCGCGAGGTTGGTATCAAAGTCTTCTGACCAATCGGCCAGAGCAGAAGATACAAAAAATACGCTCAGAAGAGCTGATATGACAAGACGTTTCATGGTGACTCCCTGGTGAAGTTAGTTTTTTTCTCAGCTTACCTTGCTTCATTATACGATTTCTATGCGTAAAAATCAATAGTTAAAAAGCCTATTTTCGAGAAATACAGGCTCACTGTCCTTTGCGGTAAAGTACTTCTCTCACAGTTAAAAGTAATAATTTGATATCAAGAATCAGTGACCAGTTGTCGATGTATTCGAGATCCATACGCATCCATTCTTCAAAGGATGTGTTGTTGCGGCCAGAGACCTGCCAGATACAGGTTAGTCCAGGCTTCATCGAGAGTTTTCGGCGCTGCCAATGACGGTATTCCCTGACTTCTGAGGGAAGGGGCGGGCGTGGTCCAACTAGACTCATTTCCCCTTTTAATACGTTGAAGAGTTGGGGCAATTCGTCCAGACTTGTTTTACGAAGCAAAGAACCAATCTTTGTAACTCGCGGGTCATGTTTCATTTTAAAGACTGGACCATCCATTTCGTTAATGGCATTGAGGGCGGTTTTTAGTGATTCAGCGTCTGCAACCATGGTTCGAAATTTGTAGAGAGTGAAATCTCTGCCATTTAGGCCGCTTCTTGTTTGTGAGAAGAAAATGGGGCCTTTAGATTCTAATTTAATCAAGAGGGCAGTGAGGATGAAAAATGGTAATAAGAAAACTATTCCAAGTCCAGCCGTGCTATAATCGATAAGTGATTTTATGATAAGGGCGGATTCGCGATGTGGTGTCGATGAAAGCGACATGGTGGGAATGCCCAAAAACGAATCGATGGTGATCTTCGCAGTTTCAGGATGGTACATGATCTTTTGAATCTGGAAATCCGGTAAAATGCGAACCTTGATACCAATATTTTCCGTGAATAAAATAATTTCATGAATATTGGGGATGTTTTTGAGCGGTAGGGCAAATAGGACTTCGTCGATGACGTTTTTTAGCAGGATTTCTTTGAAGTCATCCATGGTTCCGACAATAGAAACATCGCTGAGCACTGTTTTTCCTATGTCGTTTTTTTTGTCAACGGTGTCTACACATCCATGAATGCGATACCCTGAACCGGGATTGCTTTGAATCTCGGTGATCAGGTCTCTTGCCCTGGCTTTTGTCCCTATGATAAGAATGTTTCTGGTATTGTAATCCTTGGTACGATTGCGAAGTAAGATATAAAAAAGAGTCCCTTTTACAACCGTAAAAAAAAGTATTTGATAGATAGTGAAATATGCAAGAAAAAGTCGACTAACGGCCTCCATATGGAGTAAATACATTATGAAAATTATTCCTGCTGTTCCTGTGAAGCTGGCCTGATTAATTTTTGTGAAAACGTGGGTGAATTTTTGTTTTCGAAAAGGTTTATATATTCCAGCGATTCGAAGACTGAAATGGCAGCAGGTGATGGAAATAAATAAAATAAATAGATAGGGTACATCTGAATTCAGCTGTAAGTCTCGGGTTGTAAAAGCAGCCCAGTATGAAGCAGCAATGATCAGAATATCAATGCATTGATTGATCGTAAGTAAAATATCACTGTTTTTTTTGAGAATACCCACGGTAGAAAATTGTTGTGATTATTGTAGATGTTGCGTTTGACTGTTTTATTACAAAGGGCGGGCTGCTTACTTAATGATGACAAACTCGTAAAAAGGTCAATTGTAGATGGCTAAGTAAAAAACTTCATATTCGAGGAACGTAAATTTAATGGAACGAGGCGTACTTAAGTACGTCGCAGTGACAGTAAATTTGCAGTGACGAAGAAGATGAAGAATTTTTGCAACGCCATCAATGATATGTTACCCAATAAAGTGAAAAAAGAATAGTGAAAAAGAAAGAAATAAAAACATTGCAAGGACTTGGTGACCTTCTTCCACAATTGTCTCAGCAATGTGGCTGGAAAGAACAACTTGATATGCACTCTTTATTCCTACGTTGGGAGGAATTATTGGCTAGTGAAATAACAAAGCATTGTCGTCCGCTAAAAATTGTGAGGAAAGTGTTGTGGGTTGAGGCCGAAAATTCTGCCTGGTTGCAACAATATCAGTTTCAAAGCCAGTTTATTCTGGAGACTTTGAACAAGTCGTTATGCAGGGCAAAATTGAAAGGTCTACGTTTTTGTGTGGCAGAAAAAGAATTCGAAGAAAAAAAGAAGGAGTCACCCCTTCGGTATGTGCAACCCCCTGCAGAAGAACTAGCAAAATTTGAACAACAAATTTCTATCATTTCTGATGACAATTCCAGAGAGGCCCTACTGCGTTTCTGGTATTTATCAAAGGCTTGTCAACGAGGATAACAACGTTCGTTTTCTTCATGCTTGCTTATGAATGGAATAGGCAATACAGTAGGGCACCCACATGATGAGTGGTTTGTTTCTGATGATCAACATAAGATAAATCCGTGAAAAAAAATTTAGATGGTTCAGAATTTTCACCCGCAAAAAGAGTGTAAATACGATGCTATCATAAAAGAGTAGGCAATAATAATTATGCTCTGTAATACAGTTTTAGATGCCATAGGTAATACCCCTCTTATTCGTATTAATCGGTTAAACGTAACGGACATCCCTGTGTATGGCAAACTCGAATCCAGTAATCCAGGAGGATCCGTAAAGGAGCGTATCTCACTTTCGCTCATCGAGGCAGGTGAGAAAAGTGGTGAACTCACCCGCGACAAAATTGTCCTTGAAGCAACCAGTGGCAATACAGGAATTGGATTGGCCATGGTCTGTGCTGCAAAAGGCTATCGTTGTCAATTGGTAATGCCAGAGTCTGCATCCCTTGAGCGAAGGAAAATCATGCTGGCCTACGGTGCTGAAATTCTTCTTACGCCAGCCAAAAGAAGTACTGATGGGGCCATCGAAAAAACCTATGCTATGGCTCGAGAATTTCCTGAAAGGTATTTTCTCACCGATCAGTTTAATAACGAAGCAAACTGGAAGGCGCATTACGATAATACGGCGCCGGAAATCTGGGAGCAGACAGAAGGTCAGGTGACTCATGTGGTCGCGACATTAGGAACATCTGGTACCGTGATGGGGCTTTGTAAATGGTTCTCAGAGCATCAACCCCAAGTTCGGGTTGTTGCGGTGGAACCCTATCTGGGCCACAAAATCCAGGGGCTGAAAAACATGAAAGAGTCCTACCGCCCTGGAATATTCGACAAATCGTTACCCCATGAAATCGTCAATATCGGCGATGAAGATGCTTTTCGTATGGCTAGGCTTCTTGCCAGAAAAGAGGGCCTGCTGGTAGGGATGAGTAGCGGTGCGGCCATGTTTTCTTCTCTTGAATTGGCTGAAAAACTTGATTCCGGCTTTATTGTAACGATTATTCCTGATGGTGGAGAGCGCTATCTTTCCACGCCTCTTTTTACCCGTAAAAATAAAACCGAAAAAAAATCGGGTCTCTGTTTTTTTAATACGCTGACCAAAAAGAAAGAAAAGTTTCGTTCACAGCAGGAAAAGAACGTTACGTTTTATACCTGTGGGCCAACAGCGTACGAACCTGCAAATCTCTCCCTGTGTCGACGCTTTGTGGTGTCTGATCTTATTACCCGCTATCTCGAGCACAAAGGTTATGATGTAAATTCCTGCATGAATTTTACCGATCTTGACGATAATACTATTGAAGGAGCCAATACCGCGGGTAAATCGTTAAAGGATTTCACCGGAAAATACATAGATAGTTTTATGGAGGATATCGATTCTCTCAATGTGAAGCGGGCCGTTAATTACCCCAAGGCATCCGAGCACGTTGGGGATATGATAGAAATCTCTCATGAATTGCTTCATAAAGGCTTTGCCTATGAAAAGCATGGGTCAATTTATTTCGATATCTCGAAATTTAAGAAATATGGGCGACTTTCGGGGGTTGATCTTGGTAAAATCCAGCTCGGCAAAACTGTTGACCTTGATAATTACGAAAAAGATAACCCCCGAGATTTTACCCTGCTTAAACGTTCCACCCTGGCAGAACTTAAAGAAGGTATATTTTATGAGACTGACTGGGGGAATGTACGACCAGGTTGGCATATAGAGTGTTCTGCAATGTCTACCAAGTACCTTGGTGAAACAATGGATGTGCACACTTCCAGCCGTGATCTGATCTTTCCTCATCACGAAAACGAGATTGCCATTGCTGAAGCCTTAACGGGAAAACCTCTGGCAAAGTATTGGCTGCATTCAGAACTTCTCCTGGTAAATGGGAAGAAAATGTCTACGGAGGCAGGGAATGTTGTGACCTTGAAAGATGTTATGCTGCGTGGCTTCACTCCTCGTGATGTGCGCTTTATGCTCCTTTCCGTTCACTATAGAAAACCTATTAATTTTTCTTTCCGCAGATTGAACAATGTCCGTACAGCTCTGAGAAGAATAGATGAGTTTATTTGCAAACTACTCTGTTTGCCTCCTGGAAAACCACATCCGGAAGTGACGGCCTATGTCTCTGCCATGGAAGATCAATTTTTTGAAGCTATGGATGATGACCTTAATGTTTCAAAGGGTATGGGTGCTGTCTACAAATTTATTAAGCGGACAAATCCCATTCTCCATGTGAATCATCTGGATGGTGATCAGAAAAAATATATTTTAGATAGTTTGGGAAAGATTAATGAAATATTACAGATATTTCGTCTGAAAGGTTGCCCACTGGCACCTTCTGTCAATGCTCTTATTCAGCGTCGTGAGCAGGCACGCCAGGAAAAAGACTGGCAGGCAGCCGATGAAGCTCGCGATGAACTGATCCGCCTGGGGATTCAAATTATCGACACTGCTACTGGGCCGGTCTGGAAACCTGTGGGTGAAGAATGCCCTGCTTCTAAAATAGAATGAAAAATGGAGTTGATTTTTTGTGAACTCTAATTTATACATAGATATCATGCGCCAGTAGCTCAGCTGGATAGAGCAACGGCCTTCTAAGCCGTAGG
>JAOZLI010000383.1 GCA_029934915.1 Desulfocapsa sp.
TCTCGTTGGGAATTCCAGCATCGTTCAGTGCCATCATCAGATCAACTGACATGGCTGCACGCTCTGCGGAATCACGAGGCATGCCATCAGCGCCCCAAAGAAGAGCAATCACGTCACACTTCATTTCAGCAGCAACAGGAATCATCTGCTCCATACGCTCAGGCTGAGCAGAAATGGAGTTCATAAGAGCCTGCTCTTTGTTTTTTACAGCTTTGAAACCGGCAGCCATGGCGTCCATGTTGGTGGTATCAAGGCAAAGAGGAACATCTGTAACCGCTTCAATGGTTTCAACCATAAATGGAAGTAATTCAGTACCATCTTTACGTGCAGGTCCAATATTGAGATCGAGATACGATGCACCGGCATCGGCCTCTTCTTTGGCCATTTCCTGAATAGGGCCGGCTACACGATCTTTCATGGCGGTACCACTGCGGGTTCCCATGATGTTGATACTTTCTGCAATTGCTTTAACGGTTTGGGACATATTATTTCTCCTTAACTTTCTTGGTTATTTGTCACTATATAAAATAAGGACGTTAATTTACTCTGTTACTGATTTACTGTCAATAAATCAGTATTATTCTCGACTTTTAGTTGTGTAGCTGTGTAGGTTGGGTTGAGTGCAGCGAAACCCAACCTACAAAAATTGTATTATTCTGGCTTTTTAGCCGTTGGGAAAAGACTCATATCAGTATGCGGCAAAAAGAGAGCTGCCATATAATGGTTCATAAAATCAGGATTTTCTGAGAGTTCCATATTAGTCATAAGGGTACGTACCGCCACACGCTCACGGAAACGTCGATGATCGGTGAGACTGATCTGGCAGCCGAGCATGGACGCATTGCCAAGATAGAAGAACTTATCCCTGTCGATATCCGGCAGCAGGCCGATGGAAATTGCCCGCTCAAGATCAATATAGGCACCAAAGTTTCCTGCCAGAATCACCCGATCTAAATCATTGAATGTGAGGCCAACGGATGCAAGCAATGTTTGATATCCAGCATACATCGCACCTTTAGCTCGAATCAGATTATCGAGATCCACCTCAGTGATCACGATATCTTCACCAATCATGGAATCCCGATCCCAGGCCAGGACATACTCCCAGCGATTTTCGCCTTCACGAATACGGGGATGATTCAAATCCCTCTTAAATTTTCCTTGCGGATCAATCACTCCGGCTTCCAGGAGTTCTGAAACGATGGAAATAAGACCCGAACCGCATATTCCGCGTGGTTTTGTATGACCGATGGTCACAACCATAGGATCAAAGGTTTCGGGGTGAATCTGAAAATTTTCAATGGCACCCTGGCTTGCCCGCATACCATACTTGATACCACCACCTTCAAAGGCAGGACCTGCAGAGCAAGCTGCACAGACGAGCCAGTCCTGATTACCGATAACAATTTCACCGTTGGTGCCGATATCAATAAACAGTGCAATCTCTTCTGTCCGCTGCATCTGGCAAGCATGGACTCCCGCCACAATATCGCCACCCACATAGGAGGAGATACAAGGGTAAAGAAACATGCGAACGGAAGGGTGGGCCATAATGCCAAGTCCTGCAGCCTTGGTAAGCGGGAACTGACTCACAGCCGGAACATAGGGTGCTTCCCTCAAAAACTTGGGATTGATACCCAGCATCAGATGTGCCATCACGGTATTCCCGGCAGTCATGATATAGCTGATATCACTAGGGCTTATAATGACTTTTTTACATACTTCATCAATGATATTATTGATGGTGTATACAACTTTTTCCTGCAGGGCCTTTAAGCCACCAGGACGCTGGGAATAGATCATGCGAGAAATAACATCTTCGCCATAACCGATCTGTGAATTGTAACCGGATCCTTCGGCGATTATCTTGCCTGTATTCAAATCGATCAAGACACCGCTGCAGGTTGTGGTACCGATATCCACAGCAAGACCATACAACTTATCGGTGGTATCTCCTGCTTCCACGGCAATGATTCGATCTGACTCGTGTTTGCCTTTACCATGCAGCAAGATAACAGTTACTTCCCAGTTTGCTTCGCGGAGCGCAAGAGAAAGTTCGTGGATCAATTCGGGGTGATCATAACTCGGCTCAGGATCATCGGGTCTGATATTTTTAATGGAACGCATCAGCCGCTGCATATCGGAGATATTATCGTCTATCGTGGGAGGTGGAACTTTTAGAAAAAGTTTCCCGACGGGAGGATCCACATCCCAGGTTCCAATCAGCGAATCAAGAGCTTTAGCTGAAATGGAACGGGTGGTTTTGGG
>JAOZLI010000127.1 GCA_029934915.1 Desulfocapsa sp.
AGACAAATTGAGAAAAAAGCATTAAATAGACTGCGGCATTCGAGCAGACGCGATAAGTTGAAGTTTTTTCTGGACTGAGGAACGGATACAAGGTAATTTAAACAAATGTTTAAATTGTTTTGTTCCAGTTCCTAACTTCTAATACTAGCAGGATGAAGGCCGGGATATTTCCCGGCTTTTTTTATTATCATGAAAAATTTTATTGAGCAGGCAGGCCTGGGAGATATCCTGGAAAAGGTCGAAGCAGGGGAGAGACTCTCCGTAGATGACGGTGTCAGGTTATATAAATCAAACGATATTCTGGCCCTTGGCTATATGGCCAATCTGGTGAGAAATAAAAAAAATGGGGATGATACCTATTTTATCTATAACCAGCATATCAACTATTCAAACATCTGTACAAATCTCTGTAAATTCTGTGCTTTTGGAAAGGATAAGGATTCGGATCAGGCCTATGAGATGGATCTTGAGACCGTTAAGCAGAAGGTGCGTGATCGTCTTGATGAGCCCATAACCGAGATTCATATGGTGGGTGGTATTCATCCGGATTTGCCGTTTTCCTATTACACTGATCTCCTTGAAGGCATCAAAGAAGTACGACCTGAAGTACATATACAGGCATTTACCTGTGTGGAAATTGCCCATCTTGCTACCCTTGCCGATAAACCGGTTGGTGAAACTCTCGAAATACTGAAAACAGCCGGACTTGGTTCCATCCCTGGTGGTGGTGCGGAAGTATTCGCTCCCCGTATCAGGGAGATTACCTGTGAAAAGAAACTCCCAGGGAAAGACTGGATAGAAGTTGCCAAAATTGCCCATAAACATGGATTGCATACGAATGCCACCATGCTGTATGGACATATTGAAACCATGGAAGAGCGTGTTGAACATCTGGATGCCTTACGTTTGGCACAGGATGAAACCAATGGTTTTCTAGCCTTTATTCCGCTCTCTTTTCATCCTAAAAATACCGAGATGTCTACACTTTCAAGAACCACCGGTATGGATGATCTAAAAAATATTGCCGTTGCCAGGCTGATGCTTGATAACTTTCCGCATATCAAAGCCTACTGGGTGATGATAGGGCCAAAAGTTGCACAGCTTGCGCTCTCCTTTGGGGCCGACGACATGGATGGTACTGTAAAAGAAGAGGTTATTACCCATATGGCTGGTGCAGATACTGACCAGGCCATTGGTTCCGATACGCTTGTTAAATTAATAAAGGAAGCAGGACGCACCCCTATTGAGCGCGATACCCTGTATAAAACCATCCAGACTTATTCGTAGGAAAAGTGGTGGTGACTGGCTATGCAATTACAAGATAAAGAGTTTCAGGCAATAAGCAGCAGCGTGCTGAATGGTGGCAGGTTGCGAGATGAAGAATTTTTGTCTCTTTATAATGAGGCGGATATTTTTCAACTTGGTTTTTTAGCCGATGCAATCAGAAAACAGAAACACCCTGAAAAAATAGTTACCTATGTAGTGGATAGAAATATCAACTACACTGATATATGTGTATCTGCCTGTAAATTCTGTGCTTTTTTTAAGGCTCCCGAGGAAAAAGGCGGATATCTGCTAAGTCAGGACGAACTCGCCGAAAAGATCCATGAAACACAGGAGTTAGGTGGTACGCAGATTCTTTTACAGGGTGGACTACACCCGGATTTGCCCCTCGAATATTACGAGGATATGCTTCGATTTATGAAGAAGACCGGTATTCATATTCACGGTTTTTCTCCTCCTGAGGTGTATCATTTTGCGGAAATTTCCAAATGTTCCATTCCAGAAGTTATACGACGTTTGATTGCAGCCGGGCTTGATTCCATTCCAGGTGGTGGCGCCGAGATTTTAAATGATCGGGTACGTGAATCAACAGCGCCTAGAAAATGCAGTGCTGATCAATGGATTGAAGTCATGGAAGAGGCACATAATCAAGGGCTTCGAACCAGTGCTACCATGATGTTCGGGCATATTGAAACCGTTGAAGAACGTTTGGAGCATTTGCGACGCTTACGCGAACTGCAAGATCGAACCAAGGGCTTCACAGCCTTTATTCCATGGCCTTTCCAACCGGATAATACTGCATTAATAGATCTTATCAAAATTGAAAAAACCACAGGCTTTGCCTATCTGCGTATGCTTGCCCTGTCTCGTATTTATCTGGATAATTTTGACAATATCCAGGCATCCTGGGTAACCCAGGGGCCTAAAATTGCCCAGATATCATTAAGTTTTGGTGCCAATGACTTTGGCTCCACCATGATTGAGGAGAATGTTGTGGCAGCAGCAGGCATTAGTTTCAGGTTATCCGAAGAAGAAATTAAACGACTTGTGACCGATGCAGGTTATGAACCCAAACAGCGATTGATGGACTATCGTCTGGTTTCCTGAGATTTCTTACCTTGCCACCTGTAATCTACAGAGCGCTTTGGGTCGTACCTGTTACATCTCCTGTAATTGCAGATGGTGCTGTGCTTGTGCACGATGGCCGTATTCAGGATATTGGCCCTTGGCAGGATATCCAGAGTAAATATTCAGACGTTCTTGTTCGTGAGATTGTAGACGTCCTTATGCCAGGGCTTGTCAATGCTCATATGCACCTTGAGCTTTCTGTTTTTGGCGTAACAGAGCCTGAAAAGAAAGAAAGCACCATGTGTGATTGGATTCGTGCCTTGCTGAAGAAAAGGATGGCAGCGCCCTACACGGATGCTGAAATTCTTGCCGCTGCGGAACTTGCTGCCTTAGATCAATATGAATCTGGTGTGGTTTTACTTCTTGACACTGGAAACTCACAGCTTTCTGACTTTTCCCCATCCGCGAAAACTCCCGAAATTATATCCTTGCTTGAAATGCTTGGTCCCTCAAAAAAAGCAGCTCAAATAGCCATGAAGGCATTAAATGCAATGCCAACAGATTGTGCCGTGACAGGTCACGCTCCATATTCTACTGCCCCTGAATTACTCCAATATATTAAAAATGATAGTAGGACTAAAAACACTATTTTTTCGCTCCATGTTGCAGAAAATCCAGACGAGGCACTTCTACTCACGCATGGAAAGGGCTGCTTTGTTGATTTTCTTAAGGAAAGGGACGCATTTGATGGAACCTTTCCTATTACAAAAAGCGAATCAGTCATAGAATATCTGCATGATAGTAATCTGCTTGATGCGAATACTATTTGCGTGCACTGCGTGCATGTTGATACCAATGAAATAGACATTCTTGCAGAATCAGGAAGTCATGTATGCCTCTGTCCCCAGAGCAATAAATTTTTAAACGTTGGTGAGGCGCCTCTTTATAAATTTCTCGACTATTCAATACTTCCCTGCCTTGGCACGGATTCCATTACATCCAATCCCGTTCCTGATATGTGGCAGGAAATGGCACTGCTCAGCCAGAGGAATCATGGTGTTGATGCGGCAACTATTCTTCGCATGGCAACCCTGGGAGGAGCAAGAGCGATGCAGAGAGAGTCGGATTATGGAAGTCTTGAGAATGGTCGTAGTGCAAACTTTCTTTTGATTCAGGACAAGAATCTGAATTATGTGCAGAGTGAACAAGAGCTTCTTAGCGCACTTATTCACATGGGACGACCTGGCTCAATTGAAAGAGCGTGCGAATAACTAGTTTGGCATGATGGTTGATAATAAAGAAAACAACGTGCGTATAGGGATGGTGAATTTTATCAACACCGCTCCGATCTACGAAACCTGGAAAAAACGTTCTCACCCTGCGAATTGGCAAGTGGTGGAAGCACCACCGTCGACACTCAATCAAATGCTGGCTGATGGTGAGCTTGACTTAGGCTTTGTCTCTTCCTATGAATATGGCGTACGACCAAAAGAATATCGAATCCTGCCAGATCTTTCCATCAGTGCCAACGGTTCTGTGGGCTCTGTTTTTCTTTTTTCAAGGGTTGATCCTCAGCTTCTTGATGGAAAAGATGTTTTGCTCAGTGGACAATCCGAGACATCCATAGCCCTTGTTCAAATAATTTTGGAAAATTTTTACAAAGTTAAACCCAAATATAAGGTGGGGGATGTAAGTGGTAAAAATGCTGCAAGCTCCACCGGAATATTAGCCATAGGAGACGAGGCTTTACGACTTGTGGCAAGTAAGGAGTTTGCTTTTAAGTTAGATCTTGGTGAGGTCTGGTGCCGCTATACAGACCTGCCGTTCGTTTTTGCTGTCTGTGCTGTCCGTGAAGAATTTTGCCTGAAGCACCCTGAAGTTGTAAAGGAAATCCATCAGGAGTTTCTTTACTGCAGAGGAGAAGGCAGACAACACCTTGAATCAATTTGTGTAAAGGTTGCACCACGGATCCCTATGCATCCAGATGAATGTTATGTCTATCTGCGAGCCATAGAGTATGATCTTGGTGAACGAAAACAGATGGCCCTTGAAAAATATTATGGGTATCTGATAGAACGAGGTGAGGTTTCATCAGATTCTGTGCCCTTACAATTTTTTAATGAATAGAATGAATAATAGCCATACACAAAAGATCCTGATTGCTGTTACCGGTGCTTCAGCCATGGTTTTTCTGCAATCATTTTTAGAGCTACTACAGAACGAGGATATCATTGTTCATGGAATATGTTCAGACTCCGGTGCCAAGGTTTTAGAATTGGAAAGTGGCTTGTCCTATACTGATCTCCCAACCGTCAGCAAGTGGTTTGATGCAAAAAATTTTGCTGCTCCTCCTGCATCTGGTTCTTCAGGCTATGATGCCATGATTGTTCTTCCATGTTCCATGGGAACATTGGCTGCAATAGCAAATGGCATGAGCGCTACCCTCGTGCATCGCGCCGCCGACGTTATGCTTAAAGAACAGAAAAAGCTGCTCCTTGTCGCTCGCGAAACACCTTTGAACAGGACGCATCTGAAAAACATGCTGGCAGCACATGATGCCGGAGCTACTATTTGTCCGCCACATCCTAGTTATTATCTCAGACCGGAAAGTATAGAAGAGGCAGCCAGAACGTTTTCCTGGCGTCTTGGCGATCAAATTGGTCTTGAAATGAAAGGCCGAAAACGCTGGGAAGGATGATGATAAAAAAAATAGCCATTCTTTTGGAGATGATCAAATTCAAATTGACCATCTTTGCCATGCCCTTTGCCTTTATGGGGGCCTTTTTGGCTGCTCGTGGTCTTCCGGATCTAAAATCTTTTTTGCTGGTTATCCTTGCCATGGTAGGCGCTAGAACCTGTGCCATGGGCTTTAATCGTATTGTGGATGCAAAATTTGACGGGGCAAACCCAAGAACCGCTGAACGTGCAATACCAGCTGGTGCAGTAAGCAGCCTTGAAGCGTGGAGCATGGTGATTATTGCAGGGTTGCTCTTTTTTCTGGCTGCCTGGTTGTTAAATCCCTTAACTTTGAAACTTGCCCCTTTTGCTTTAAGTCTCACCCTGTTTTATTCGCTGACAAAACGTTTTACCTCTTTTTGTCATTTGATATTGGGCGTAGCACTGGCCTTTTCTCCTTTGGGAGGATGGGTTGCAGTGGCTGGGACGCTGCAGAATTTCCCCTGGGCATTATCGGCAGGTGTTTTATTCTGGGTTGCAGGATTTGATACGGTTTATGCCTGTCTGGATGCTAATTTTGATAGAAAAGCAGGCTTATATTCTTTACCGGCAAAAATTGGTGCTCTTAATGCCTTTCGTCTGGCCGCAGGGTTTCATATTGTAGCTTTTGGTTTATTTATCCTGACCGGCGTGCAGGCGAACTTAAATTTTTTCTATTATATTGGTGTGGCACTTGCTGCCATGGCTCTTTTTAATCAACACCGAATTGTTGATCCTAAGGATTTGTCCAAAATTCAGGTCTCATTTTTCTCCATGAATGGGTTTATCAGTCTGGCCCTTTTTGTGGCGACTTGTCTGGCACTGTTTACCGAATAATTATGCGTTTAAAAACTGCCTTTTGTATAACCCTCTCTTGTTCGCTTTGTCTAGGGCTCGTTCTCTATGCTGCCCAGATTCCTGATGGTGTGGCCGATGAAGATATTGCTGAAGTAGTCTACAGTGGAGAGGAGATCCTTAAATATCGAGTGTCTTGGACGGGTGGTATTAAAATTGGAGACATGTACATAGAGGTTCGGCGAACAGATGATTCGGGTGAGCAGTTCAAAATCCATGTACGAGTGAAGGATTCTGGCGTGTTTCATTTCTTTTATCCAGTGAATGATACCTTTGATACTATCGTAGCAGGCAAGAGTTATCTGCCATTACGTTACGATGTTGAGCAAAAGGAAGGGAGAAGTTATAGAGCTACACGGCATACCGAATATGATCAGGAAAAGGGTGTGGTGCGATACCGAAAAAATGATCAGGCAGAAGAAGTGTTTCAGGTAGATGAATACGTACACAATGAATTTTCTTCCTTTTTCTTTACTCGTATGCTTGATTTTGAGCAAGAAATGCCTGTGATTGTGGCAACCTTTGCAGATAAGAAAAGGCATGAGGTTGTTGTACGTGCAGAAGAAAATACTCATCTGACTAATAAGGTGCTGGGGAAAGTCAATGTGATTCCAGTTCGCCCGATTATGGATTTTAAAGGCCTGTATGATAAATCAGGCGATACAGTGATCTATTTGACCGATGATTCCTGTCGTATTCCGGTTCGTATTCAATCGAAAATTCTTATCGGCAGTCTGACGGCTGAACTTGTCTCCTATTCGAATCCAGTCTGTACAGGCATGGTTAGCTATCTTCCTGAAAAAAAAGACTATATTGAGACACAGGAAAAACTTGAACTTGGGGATTAATTGTAGTGTCGTTTTTAGTGGCAATGCTATAAATAATGTTTATATTGTGCACCGCTGAACGACGTGCTTGTCTGAGATGCCTATTCTTGGATAAGCCCCTAACAAGTTGCAGAAATAATGGTATGGTGGCTTATCCGCTATACCCTTACTGCTTTACAAAATACAAAAAACCATTCTAAGGAGAATATTATGAAACTTATACTTTTAGGCGCACCAGGCGCAGGAAAAGGAACCGTCGCAAAATTACTCACCGCCGTTGATGGCTCTGTTCAGATTTCCACAGGAGATATCCTGCGTGGTGCAGTAACTGCCGGAACCGAACTTGGTAAAGAGGCGGCAGGATACATGAAACGTGGCGATCTTGTTCCCGATTCTCTGATCATGGGAATTATGGAAGCACGCCTTCAAGAGTCTGACTGCGAAAAAGGATTCCTCCTTGATGGTTTTCCACGTACCATTCCTCAGGCAGAAGAACTGACAGAGCTTTTGAAAAAAGTTGATATTCAGCTTGATATGGCTGTTGAAATCGACGTACCAAAGGATATCATTCTTGATAGACTCTGTACCAGAAGAACCTGCGAGAATCCTGATTGTCAGGCCATTTATAATGTGAAATCAAATCCTCCCAAAGTTGAAGGCATTTGCGATAAGTGTGGTGCCAAAGCTATTCAGCGTGAAGATGAGACCGAAGAGGCTATCAGCCACCGTCTTGAGACCTATAACGAGAAGACTGCTCCACTGATTGATTTTTATAAAGAAAAGGGTCTGCTTCTGTCCGTTCCTGCAACCTCTTCTGATGCAGTTATTGAAGCTGTAAAAAAGAAGTTGAATCTGTAGGAAGTAA
>JAOZLI010000384.1 GCA_029934915.1 Desulfocapsa sp.
ACATACACCCAGCCAAGGGTATCTAACACATTTGGATTATTTGGTAATTTCTTTAGCACATCACTTGCAAGTTCAAGAGCCCGATCAAGATTCACCCCGCCCTCTGCGTATAGAAAGGCCAGATTATTCATAGCTGGCAAAAAATCAGCCTTTATTGTTAACACATTTTCATAACTGCTTATCGCCTTGTCATTCATTCCTTTTTTGAGATAGAGATCGGCCAGTTTCATTGTAACGCTAATGTTTTCAGGAGCAAGTTTCTGCGCCTTGTCATAGTATTCTACGGCAAGGGCTGTTTTATCCTGTTTTACATACAAATCAGCGAGCATTACCAATGCTGCAATATTTTCACTCTGCCCTGTTTCCTCCAGCAAGAGCTTTTCTGCCAGATCTTCAGTTCCCTGCGCCAGATAAATTTTGGCCTTAACCAATTTTGCACTGTTGTTATCAGGATATTTAATCAAAAAGGCATCCACCGTTGCTAGAGCCTGCTCATTTTTTTTCTGTAACATATAAGCACCAACAATCCTGTTCAAAATCTGAACACTGTCCGGTTTTTCACTCTGCAATTGTTCATACAGCGGCAAGGCATCTTCAAAACGTCTTAAAGCAAAATTAATTTCAGCTAATCTGAATATGTGGCTTGGTACATCCGGTTGTTGTTCTGCCAGGAGTTTGGCATCTGTGAGTGCAACATCCTGTTTGCCCATCTTCATTAGAATTGCCAGACGCAGCACACGCACCTTAACAATATCTGCCTGTTTTCCACTAAGCTGAGCAAGCTGATCTTGTTCTCCCTGTTTAGCGATAATTTTATTTAATTCATCCAGGCTATGTTGATACTCACCTTTTTTGGCATACAACTCAGCCAGTGCCATACGTGCCTTCATCAAATTGGGGTTTTTCTTTAACGCCTCACTTATTTCTGAAATGGTAATTTGTTCGGATTCCTTCAGAAATGTCATCCCATAAAGAAATTGATTTTCAGCAGCATTGGGAGCTAGCTCCTTGGCTCTAGAGAACTGCTCACGCGCGCCCATTACCTCTTTATCCTGCAGCATCATCAAGCCTTTTAAGAAATGCCCCCTGGCATTACTTGAATCTGCTTCCAGCAGTGCATCCACTGAGCTTCGGGCCTGCTCAAACTCTCCCTGAGCCATAAACAACTCAACAACTTTGGATTTCAGCTGTTTTTTGCTGCTGTCTTCTGCGATAATTATCTCAAAAAGTTCCTGTGCCTCTTTGTAATTTTTAAGATAAGATTGGTATTCAGCAAGGATCATCAAACGCTGTTGTCTTGTAGCATCAGTTGCGGTTTCAACGGCCTTTGTAAAATAAATGATGGCTTTTTCACTGTTTCCCTGGCTATTTTCTATCATCGCCACCATATGATAAATTCTTGAATCATTAATCCCGGATTTTTCTGCACCCACAAGAATTGCTTTTGCACGATCAGGCTGTTCCTTTTTCAAGGACAATGTTGCCAGACCAAGATAGGGTTGTGCGTCGGTGGGGAACCTCTTTATAAGCTCTTCAAGAATCAGAGCGGCAAGGTCATAGCGTTCTATTTTTTCGTAGAGTTGAACAAGAGCGAGCTGCACATCGATATCGTCCTGCCTCTCTCTGGCAAGAGACTCAAGCATGGATCGTCCTTCCTCCACATTGCCCTGAACCACCAGCATTTTCGCTAAATTCACCGGAAAAGATATATTATCAGGATAAATCTTCCCACCTTCTTCAAGAACTTTGATGGCTTTATCAACATTCTTTGTATAGGCCAGGGCATTTGCAAGAATTAAATAAATTTTCTCATCATTTCCGTTGATTTCGAGATATTCTTTGCAAACATCTACAACCTGTTTGAGGGCACGGTTTTCCACAAGTAAAAAAGCCAGTTCTTTTCGAGCTTCGCTTAACTTTGGATCCTGCTGAACTGCACGACTCAATTCTGCATACGCTTGCTTCGCATTTCCTTTTTTATGATATATCTGGCCAATTTTATAGTGTGCGATCGCCATTTCCGGTCTTTGCTGCAACGCCTTTTTAAACCAGATAATAGCCTCATCGGGTTTCTCACTCTCCATGGCATCGATACCCTGTTGAAACAACTGTTCAGGGTCATCCCCGGAGCAACCATACCCACCGGCGACCATCACAAGTATCGTGACATATATTAGTAAACGACAGGAAAACTGGTTCATAAAAGAAATCATAATTTACCTTTGAGTTAAGATGTTTTGCTGCATTTCTCTTTCTTGGGACTCGA
>JAOZLI010000128.1 GCA_029934915.1 Desulfocapsa sp.
CTACTCAGGTGCAGAAAAATTACTGAGTTTACAACGAACCCGGCCACCAAGATCATAGGCTTCTGTGACGGTATTAAACACAAGGTTCTTTCCCGTTAAATCAACTTTTTCGCCAAGCACCTGGGTTTTACCCGGTGAATGCAGAATATTGCTATTCTTATCGTATATAACCAGCTCGGAGTAGAGTTCGAATTTGTCTTTAGGTTTCATCAGCACCACCTCATCGATAAGGGTGAGAATGGTTTTTATTTTATCGAGTGTAGCCTTGCGGGCGGTGACAAAAGTTTGTTCGTCGCTGGCAGAAGTAATAATTGCATCCACAGCGGTCATTTTGATTTCATCCGGCGAGTTTCCGGTGTAGACACGATCGGCAACGATTTCAAGGCTTACTTTTCCATCGTTACTTTGAGTGATCTGAACCTTATCCATGGTAAAATTGTGATTATCGAGTTTTCGATTGGCAAGAGCTGAATCGTAGCCTCCACGTGGCGCGAGAAACGTACTGACCGGAATTCGCCAGAGTGGAAAGCTGACAAACAGAAGGAACGGAATAACCCAGATCAGGTTTCTGCGGGTGATCATCGGCTCATGTATTGCTGGAGGAGCTTCTTGTGCTCTCCCCGAGAGTGAAGAATGAGATCGCATAGCTCGCGAACAGCGCCATGTCCACCACTTTGCGAGCAGACATAATGCACCATTTCCTGTACTTCGATTACAGCATTGGCGGGAGCTATTGCCAGGCCTACACGTTTGAGTAGTACCATATCCAGCCAGTCGTCACCCATATAGGAAATCTCAAAGGGTTTAAACCCCGTTTTTTTGCTGATCTCTTTGTAGGCCTCAAGTTTATTAGAAGACCCCTGGTACAAATGGGTGATTTTAAGATCCTTGGCTCTGCGACTAAGGGCTTCCGAACTTCTGGCGGTGATAATACCAACTTCTACACCACTATCCTGCAACATTCGTAAACCAAAACCATCCTGCGTGTTAAAGGCCTTGGATTCATGGCCTTCATGGGAATAGATAAGCGTGCCGTCGGTAAGTACACCATCTACATCAAGGAGCAGGAGTTTGATTGCTTTTGCTTTGGGGAGAGTTCGCAGCCAGGATTCACTGCGGGTTTCTTGTTCGGCTTTTTCCCGTACTTTCTGGCGATAGCCTTCGCGGACTTCGCAGTCTGATGGGTACGCACCCGCTTTAGAAGGAGGACAGGAGTCGTTGTTCATGAGCTGACTGCTTCCTGGATACGAATAAGTTGTTTCAGAAGATTTTCCACACCATCCAGAGGCATGGAATTGGGACCATCACATAAGGCGTTGTCAGGATCTGGATGTACTTCCATAAAAAGACCATCAATGCCAGCTGCCACAGCCGCGCGAGTAAGAGGGGCGATAAATTCACGCTGTCCGCCAGAAGAGCCTCCGGCTCCACCGGGAAGCTGAACTGAATGGGTGGCATCAAAAATCACAGGGCAGCCAAAGCCACGCATAACCGGTAAAGATCGCATATCCACAACCAGGTTGTTATAGCCAAAGCTTGCCCCACGTTCAACCAGCATGGTTTTTGTGCCACCTGCGCCTTTGAGCTTATTGACACCGTTTTCCATATCCCAGGGAGAGACGAATTGCCCCTTCTTAAGGTTTACCGGTTTGTCGGTTCGGGCGGCGGCAACAAGAAGGTCTGTCTGTCTGCAGAGAAATGCCGGAATCTGGATGATATCCAATACTTCAGCAGCTGGTGTAACTTGGCTGACATCATGTACGTCAGAAATCACGGGAACCTGCAGATCTTTTCGAATTCTGGCTAAAATTTCAAGCCCTTCTTCGAGGCCGGGGCCACGATAGGAGTCAAGAGAGGTTCGGTTGGCCTTATCAAAGGATGCTTTAAATACATAGGAGATACCAAGTCTGGCGCATATTTCCTGCATCTCACCTGCAATAACTCGAGCCAGTTCTTCCGATTCCAGAGCACAGGGGCCAGCGATCAGCAGAAGTGGATTTCCTTTTCCAACCAGAATATCAGCTCCTAAAGGAGTGGCAACAGCAACAGTCATCTTTGATTATCCCTTATGTTTAATGGCTGCAGCAACAAAATCACGGAACAGTGGATGCGGATTCATGGGCTTTGATTTGAATTCCGGATGAAACTGGCAGGCAAGGAACCAGGGATGCTCTGCAATTTCAACAATCTCTACCAGGTTGTTGTCCGGTGAGGCACCGGAAATAACCATCCCTTTTTCTTCCAGTTGCTGACGGTAGTCATTGTTGAATTCATAGCGATGGCGATGACGTTCGAAAATCTCACCTTCTCCGTAGGCAGCTTTTGCAAATGTATTGTCTCCAAGGACGCAGGGATAGGCGCCAAGGCGCAATGTTCCGCCCATATCAGAACTTTCGTCCCGTACTTGCATCTTCTGGGTGCGATAGTCAAACCACTCCTTGATCAGATAGATCACAGGGTTGGATGTTTCGTCTACAAGTTCGGTGGAATGTGCATCTGCAAGGCCAAGTACATTTCTTGCGTATTCTACTACGGCTAGTTGCATGCCAAGGCAAATACCAAAGAAAGGGATCTTATTTTCACGGGCATAGGTGATGGCATTGATTTTTCCTTCCACACCACGCCTGCCAAATCCGCCGGGAACCAATACTCCATGACAGCCTTTTAATAATTCATCAGCATCCTTTGATTCAAGATCTTCAGCGCTGATATATCGCAGTTCAACTTTTACATCGTTACCAAGGCCACCATGAACAAGCGATTCATGCAGACTTTTGTATGATTCCGTGAGATCAACATATTTGCCGGTGATAGCAATTTGAATGGTATCCTTGGGATTCTTGATCTTTTGAACCAGGTCTTCCCAGGGTTTGATGTTAGGTTCACCCGTCCAGATATTTAAGAGCTCGAGAATTTTGGTGTCAAGTCCCTCTTTGTGCAAGCGGAGAGGAACTTCGTAGATGGTATCCACGTCTATGGCGGTGATAACAGCATCTACGGGCACATTACAGAACATGCTCATTTTCTTTTTCAGGCTGTCAGCAATGGGTACTTCCGTACGACAGACCAGAATATCAGGCTGAATACCATCGGCTCTGAGTTCCCGAACGGAGTGCTGGGTGGGTTTGGTTTTTACTTCTCCCGCAGCTTTGATATAGGGAACCAGAGTCAGGTGAATAAAGAGGGTATATTCACGACCAAGATCAATGCGTAACTGGCGGATGGCTTCAATGAAAGGCAGCCCCTCAATGTCACCAACGGTACCACCAATTTCAATAATGGCTACATCCACAGTGCCATCAAGCTGCATAACTGCCGCTTTAATTTCATCAGTGATGTGCGGGATAACCTGAACGGTTCCACCGAGGTATTCACCGCGACGTTCTTTACTGATAACCGAGTAATAAATCCGCCCGGAGGTATAATTGTTTTTTTGAGCCATTACCGCACTGGTATAGCGCTCATAATGTCCCATATCCAGATCTGTTTCAGCTCCGTCGTCGGTGACGAATACTTCACCATGCTGGAAGGGATTCATGGTGCCGGGATCAACATTAATGTATGGATCGAGTTTCTGGAAAGTGACAGTTAGGCCCCTTGCTTCAAGGAGGGAGCCAATGGCAGCTGCGGCAAGACCCTTCCCTAGAGAAGAGAGTACACCGCCGGTCACGAAGATAAATTTTGTCCGTTTGGATGAGTTTGGTTTTTTCATGATGCACTATAGCTCTTTGCATTGCTTCTTTCAAACAGAAAAGGTGGAATGATTGCTTCTTTTTTCTTGTGTTTTGTGAGCCAGTGCATACTTCTTTTTAGTAGGAATCATTCTTGGACCAGGAGGGTTGAATGTTTAGAAAGCGGAAAACAGTTGGAATTGTAATTGTGTGGACAATATTTTTATTAACGCTGGGGAGTAATGCAATGGCAGAGGAGCGAGTGGTTGTCTTTGGTGGAGGCTGTTTTTGGTGCATGGAGCCACCCTTTGAACAGCTTTCGGGAGTGATTGATGTTCGCGCTGGATACAGTGGTGGAACAGCAGAAGATGCAAGTTATGACAGGGTAAGTGCCGGTCGGACTGATCATTATGAAGCTGTGGAAGTTCGTTATGATCCTGAAAAAATAGGCTATGGTGAACTAGTGGAAATATTCTGGCATCAGATTGACCCCACTGATTCCGGCGGACAATTTGCCGATCGGGGTTCTCAATATAAGACAGCTGTTTTTTATGGAAATGACACAGAAAAACAACTGGCCCTTGATTCAAAAAAACGTTTGCAGGACTCTGGCCTCTTTGATGCGCCAATCATGACAGAAGTATTGCAGGCACAGCCTTTTTTTCCTGCAGAAGAGTATCATCAGGATTATTATAAGAAAAATTATGCACACTATTCAGCATATAAGGCAGGATCAGGACGAAAAAACTTTGTGGATACCGTGTGGCCGCAAAAACTTGCGCAGCAGGATAAAAAATATCCAAGACCAACGGATAAAGAATTGCGTTCAAGACTCAGCAAACTGCAGTACAAAGTAACGCAGAAAGAAGGAACGGAACCGCCCTTTGATAATGCATTCTGGAACAATAAGGCAGAGGGCATTTATGTTGATATCGTTTCCGGTGAGCCACTTTTCAGTTCGAAAGATAAGTTTAAGTCTGGTACCGGATGGCCAAGTTTTACGGGAGTTCTTGCTGCTGATAATATAATTGAAAAGGTAGACCGAGGTCTGTTCTCAGCGCGCACCGAGGTGCGAAGCAGTCATGGAGACTCGCATCTTGGACATGTATTTAATGATGGCCCCGCTCCAACAGGGCTAAGGTATTGCATCAATTCTGCTGCGTTGCTTTTTATACCAAAAGAAAAGCTTGTAGAAGCTGGATATGGCGAATTTCTGGCGTTATTTAAGTAGTTGATGGCATTGTAAAAAACAATTTTTTATTTTCCAAGCAGGGCAGCGCCAACACCGTTCCCTACCTCACAATGTTCGGGGAATTCGACCGTTGTCCCAAGTTTTTCTGCAACTTTTGGTAAAAAGTATCTGGCGGCAGCACCAATACCGATAAGTGGTATTTTCAGGTCAAATTGTACACCTAGTACGGCATGATCATTGCGTGTATTGATAAAAGCAGTGAGGGATTTCCCCCAGTAATGGTGCACGACATAGTCGAGAAGCAGGTTCTCAATTTTCTCTTCTGTGAGTGAAATGATCTTTTCGCAAAATGCGTTTGTCTCCATATGGGCAAGGGCGGCAAGGATTTCTGCCCCCGACTCTGCTCTTGCTGCATCGCCTATGGATATTTTGCCTAAAACATGGAGAGCGTCTGTGGGGGTGAATCCGGTTTCAATAATGAGTTGCTCTCTGGTAAGTTGTTCCAGATGTTTTTCCAGTGGCACTCCTGACAAACCGGTTTTCTGGTGGATCATACTGATAGTGGAGGGGCCACTCTGAGCAAGTTCTATCAGAATAGGATCTTTTGTTTCTGAGCTGTTCAACTCTGGTATCAGGGCTATGCATTTCGCATTTTGCTCCGCCCCAAGCCACTGTACGGGATCGGGGAAATCTTTTGCCATGGATAGAGGCATGACCCGGGTAGGCCCAAGACTAATGCCCCCTTTTTCATCAAGGAGCACATGGGAATCTCCACCAATACCCCCAGTGAACATATCAACGGCTTCCACGTGGGTTTGCCAGTTGCCAACCTGGCAACCATCGGGAGAGAGGACTGTTTTTCCATCCCGAATCATGGCGATATCAGTAGTAGTTCCACCCACATCCACAACCAGTGCATGCTCTATTCCTTGAGCGGCACCAAATCCGGCAGTGCAGGCAGGTCCGCTTGCCACCGTAATTCCAGCCTGCTCGACTGCACTGTTTATGGTAACCTGATCACCATTTCCGGCAATCAGAAAAATTGGACATTCCAGTTTGTTTTTTATTGCCGCTGTCTGAACACCGGCAATATAATCCTGCATCAGTGGCATCAGTTTAGCATGGAGTGCGGCAGTGGCTGTTCGTTCCCGCATACCGGCATGGTGACTAATGGTATGAGAACAGAAAACTGGTTTGGGATCCATCATGGAAATTGCTTTTTCTGTAACCATCTCATGGGAAGGATCCTTCATGGACATGGCTGAGCAGACAGCATAGGCATCAACTTCGTTTTTAAGACCCTGGATGGTATCTACGATATTATCGAGATCCAGCGGTTCTTCTTCTTCGCCCGTTATTTTATGGCCACCCTTAATAAAGACATTTGCCGTGATGGGTAATTTAAAATGTTTAACATAACCAATAATAAAGGCAGCTACGCGAGCACCTTTATTTTCGATAACCGCATTGGTGGCAAGGGTAGTGGAGAGGGCAAGGCGAGAGATATCCTTTGCGTCGACTCCTGATTTTTTAAGGAGACTTTCCAGGGCCTTGCCCGTGGAAAGCGCAAGACGATGGTGGCTTGTTGGTTCTTTTGCAGTTGCCAGCACACGATTGGTCTGTTCATCAAGAAGCACTGCGTCGGTGTACGTGCCACCGGTATCTATACCTATTATATATTGAGCCATGATTTTTTGAGCTGATTTTTTTGATAAAATAATGTGTTGTTGGTCAGGTATACTGCAAACGCTTTATTGAAGCAATAAAGCATTTCGGGCGAGTACTTGTTATCATTCTTTCTCTAGTGTACTTTGTCGGAAGTTAGAAGTCAGAAGAAGAAGTCGAAAAGGAGTGAAATGGGTTTTTTAAAAATCGAAGGCAAGAATATAGTTGTTTTTGGGCTTGCCAATAAAAAATCAGTGGCGACTGCCATTGCCAAGGTACTGGTGGAAGAAGGTGCAAGGGTTATTCATGTGGTACGGTCGGAAGAACGGGCCGTAACAGCCAGAAAACTTTTTCCTGATTCACCGGTATTTTGCTGTGATGTTGAGGATGAAGAGAATATTATCCGAGTTCGCAGGGAAGTTGGAGAATGTGTAAAGGAAAAAGATGGAGGGCGCATTGCGGGGCTTGTTCATTCCATTGCCTTTGCTAATTATAGTGAGGGATTAACACCTTTTCACGGTACTCTGAAAAAAGACTTTCTCCAGGCCTTTGATATCTCATGTTTTTCTTTTATTTCCATCTGTAATCATTTTCGGAACCTTTTTGCTCCCGATGCTGCAGCGGTGACAATCTCCATTTCCACCACCAGTATGGCAGCTGAAAATTATGGGTATATGGCACCCATAAAGGCGGCTTTAAATTCCTCTGTCTGTTTTCTTGCTAAATCTTTTTCCTCATTTTCTAATGTTCGCTTTAATGCGGTGGCCCCAAGTTTGTTAAAGACCTCCGCTTCAGCAGGAATTCCCGGTTATGTGGATTCCTATCTATATGCAGAAAAAGCCATATTACGAAAAAAGGCTCTCAAAACACGAGAAGCGGCAGACCTAGCAGCATTCTTACTTTCTCCAAGGTCGTCGGGTATTACAGCACAGACCGTCGTAGTGGATGCCGGAATGTCGGTGAACTATTTTGACTCTGAGATTGTACAGGGCGCAGTTGGCTAACATCCTAAAATAAAGGAACAAAGAAATGACTGATAAACAGATTGAACTACAGGATAGAATCATCGTGGCACTGGATGTG
>JAOZLI010000385.1 GCA_029934915.1 Desulfocapsa sp.
TTTTTAAATAGGCGAGGACAGAACTGAAATCATAGGGCTTTCGTATTAATATCTGCAGCGTTATGGAGTCTCCTGTGGAGAGATTCTTTCCTTTTGATTTCCGTAACTGAGAGGGTGTTGTTCTGTAACATTTTTTAAATGATTCGTTAAATCTGCGTACAGAGTTGAAACCGGAGGCAAAGGCAATATCAGTAATATTGCTGTTGGTGTCGAGAATAAACTGTTTGGCAAGGTGCAGCCTTCGAGATTGTATAATATCCATGGGCGACGCACCCAGTTGCTTATCAAATACCCGGCGTAGATGTCGTGTACTGATGCCAAGTTTTAAGGCGATGGCGTCGCTGTTGATATCATTTTCACTACTTTCTTCGATTATTCGTAATCCGCTGGCGGCGAGGTTCTTGCCCGGTTCTATAAACCTGTTACCGGGGGCAAGATCCGGGCGGCATCTGAGACATGGCCTGCATCCCGCCATTTCTGCTTCTGTCTGACTTTTATAAACAACGATGTTTTCAAATTTTGGGCGAGCCGGGCAAACGGGGCGGCAATATATCTTTGTTGTTTTTACACCAAAGTATAAGCGTCCATCATAGTGAGGATCTCTTCGCAGGATTATTCGTCGGTAATCTGATTCTGTAAGCTCTTTCATGCCTTCATAAATAGTCTATCACAGAAACAATTGCTGGCGGTTTTCGGACATGAGCGCTTAGGAATGAAAAACAAATACCTCCTTATTGGCCATATTCTATTTTTAAAAACATATCTATCTCTGTACGGGTCGCGTTGGGGTGTTCATTAATATAGGTGGCTATATTGTTTGCTACCAGTGCTGCAGATATTGATGTCCCCCCATAAAGGCCTGGCTCACCGTTGTACCCCACGGGCATATTGGCAAAACCGGGTGCGTAGAGAGAAACAAAATCGCCATGATTTGATTCTGACCATATTTTTCCATCGGGTTGCAGTGCGCCCACTCCTATGATAAACGAATAGGCGGCGGGATACACTGGGTTACCCGTGGGTTCATTTCCGGCTGCGGCAACAATAATCAATCCTTCTTCGTCGGCTCTTGCGAAGGCATCTTCCATAAATTCACTGTTCACTTCTGTGCCCCAGCTGAGGCTCATGACCTTTGCATCGTTTTTCAGGGAGAAATCGATGCTCTCAAGAATGCTGAGTGACGTGGCATGGCCGTCGTCATCAAATGTTTTAATGGGAATAACAGGGATGATCTGTCCTTCTTTATTCGAAATGCCATAGGGCTCTATCAGCCCGGAAGCAATAAATGCCATCTGTGTTCCATGGCCGAGGGTGTCATCTATGCGAGTGTCCGTATCCATGGCATTATGCGAAGTAAGTACGACGTTAGTAAGTCCCGCATCTTCATTTATACCACTATCGAGAATAGCCACTGGTGGAACGTTTGCTGGTATCGTGTCCTCAACATTCTTCACTTCTGGTGTAGGGAGAATGTTGGAATAGCGAAGAGGAGATTCCCTGCGATAGACATAATTGGGCTCAACCATATCCAGATCTAATTTGTTTTTGATCTCTTGAGCGATAGCAAAAACATCTGAATTTTCCGGGAAAATGACCGTGGCCAGACCTGCTAATGTCTGATGCATAACAAGGGCCGCACCATATTTTTGCAGCTCTTTCTCAAGTTCTTGGATATTCGTTCCCTGTGGCAGGTGCAGTAAAAGCTTATCGGCTATATATAACGAGCCATCTTTGTTTTGAACAATTTTCCCGGAACCTGAGGCGAGTAGTGGCCTGGCACTGCCTTCCCGCCCTGTCTGAAATATCCTGATTTCTGTCAGTGCAAATTGTTCATGGCCTGAGAAGTCCAGAGTTTTATTCCAGATGAGAGAGGAACTGGCAGGTTTGACAATGGCAGCCAGAGCTTGCTCTATGGGGCGTTTGGTGAAATGTGCTGTGACAGTCTGCTTAATCTGTGGATCAAATTTAACGGTTATACCTTCTCCAACAAGATGAAGGAGGATAGAGCGTAAAGGCACATCCCTGGCGTTAACAGTGAGGTGGTTATCAGTAAGTTGGATCTGGAAGTCTTCAGCGTATACGGGAACGGAAAAAGAACAAAGGAATATGAGAAGTAACAAATTAATTTTTTTCATATTTTGTTCCCGGCCTGAGTTTACAGTTGCGTAGGTTGCGGTTGAGCGCAGCGAAACCCAACAATTGCAATGATGTTGGGTTTCGCTGCGCTCAACCGCAACCTACCTTAAAACGCCTCAACTCAGAG
>JAOZLI010000129.1 GCA_029934915.1 Desulfocapsa sp.
ATCTCGTTAGCAACTATAAGTCATGTGACATTAATTATCACTAATATTTTATTCCGATTCCCATAAACCCGGTAAGAAATAACCAGGACGATGTTATCTTATATTTTTGAGGAGCCCTTTACGGAGTGATATTCTTAGACGTATTTGTATGGCGCAGAACAATAATGGAGTCACCTTTTTGAAAAAGGTACTCCGGGTCGGGGGTGTAGTCATATGAATCTGTATCCAGTTTTTTTGTTGAAATAACTTTGACTTGATATTTTTTTTGTAAATCAAGGCTGAGCAGGCTTTTTCCTTCCCACTGGTCAATGACCAGTTTTTGAAATGAAACGTCTGGATCAAAGGATGCATACTGTAAAAAACCTTGAATTGCTACTTTGCTGGCTAGTTGAACCGCTGCCATCTGCTCAGGGATAATCACTTCATCCACACCGAGTTTAAGCAATAAACGCTGATGATCAGGATTTACCGCTTTGACCCAAACTTGCGGGATATCCAGTTCTTTGACATACATGGCTATCATGGATGAGGCGGCGATGGAGTCCCCCACACTGATCAGGACATGGGACACATCGGCCAGGCCAATTTGTTCCAGTGCATCTTTGCTGGCAGCATTGGCTTTGTAAACCTGGCTGAGGGAATCTTTGGCCGCCTGAACGCGATTCTGACTGCTGTCTATGCCAATAACGGTGTAACCAAGATTGACCAGTGTCGAGGCGAAGTATAAACCGAATTTTCCAAGACCAATAACTGCGATTTCCTGTTTCATAGTGTTCTCCTATCCAATTAACAGATTTGACTCGGGGCGCGTAAAGAGTTCCCTGGATTGAATGGTGTGTAGAACCCCTATAAATACCAGGGGGCCAAGTCGTCCAAGAAACATAAGGATGATGAGCGTATATTTACCAAATATTGAGAGTGTTGGAGTGAGACCGGTTGAAATACCGGCTGTCCCATATGCAGAAATTACTTCAAAACTGATTTCAAGAAACTGGCCTCTGCTCTCAGAATGCGCGATACCACCAGTTTCGCTCAGACAAAGGACAAGCACCGCTCCAATTACAATGATGGCGGAAAAACTGAAAATTGACAGAGCCCGTCGGACTGAATCCCGTGTCACAGCCATTTTCCCAATGACTGTCTGCTCTCTACCTTTTAGTTCTGAGTGAAGAAAAGCAAACAGGACACGGATGCTTGTTACCTTTATTCCGCCACCACATGAACCGGGAGCTGCTCCAACGAACATCAGGGCCATCATAATTAACAGGGTTACATTGGTCAGTTCCCCGATGGGAAGGGTGTTAAATCCAGCAGTTCTACAGGTAACGGCCTGAAAGAAACTTGCCAGCAAGGCAGAAAACCAGGAAAGGGAATGGGTCTGGATTATAAATTCTGTTATAAAAATCGCCAGGGTTCCACCAATAACAAGATAAAAACTTGTTTGTAAAACGACTTTTGAATACCAGCTGAGTTGAACCCGGTTGGTATTGTTTTTGGGTTTTATGCGTTCGACAATCCACTTGCTTGTTTCCACCATTACAAAGAAACCAATTCCGCCCAATGTAATAAGAACGATGAAAATCATGTTTACTGCAACGTTATCTGACCACTGTGAAAGGCTGTCATTGTAGAGGGCAAAACCGGCATTACAGAATGCCGATATTGAGTGAAAGAGTGCAGAAATGAAATCCATTTTTCCGTTGGTTGCCCAGTACAACAGTCCTGCCCCGATAAGTTCGATAATGATCGTCCAGGCCACAATGGCCAATAGAAATCGACCTAACCGAAAACGCGGATCCTGCAGTAAGTTTTGTCCCACGGCAATACGATCCGTCAGTGTTACCTTTTGCCGGAAAAGATAGAGTGCCAGGGAGGTCAGGGTCATGATGCCCAGCCCTCCAATTTGTATAAGAAAGAGGATAATTAACTGACCGGTCTCGGAAAAAGTGTTTTTTGTATCCACTACGGTCAGCCCTGTTACACAAGTGGCCGAGGTCGCAGTAAACAGAGCATCTGTCAAGGACAATGGCGTATTGGCATTTAAACTTATGGGAAGTGAAAGAAGCAGACTCCCTGCCAGAATAGTCAGACCAAAGAAGAGAATAGGAAAGATCAGCGGCTGAGATATAAGACGTTTTATTTTCACAGGATCAGTGTTGGGAGGGATTACTTCCTCATAGCCTTCTGGCTTGTACCAGCACTCCAGATGCGATATTGAATTTCATATTTCCCGGGCGAGTAGATAACAATTGGCAGGCGGCTGTTGTATGGAATGTGAAGTGAAGAGCCATGAACAAGTTTGGTGACTTGTTCTTTCCCTTCAGGAACTGCCATCAACGTACTCATGCCAACGTCGCTTCCTGTTACTTCGTAATAGGTGTATCCCCAGCCTTTTAGTGGGTGAGGGCTTATGCTCAGGCCAATACGGGTACGATTTATCCCATCGGTCAGCATCATCTTTCCTGGGATCAGTTCTACTTTGAGACGTTCTTCCTCACTGCGTTCTTTTTTTGGGAGTTCAATCACGAAACGTTCAATTCCCTCTGCGGCAGGTGGAAAGGCTTTTAACTGAGAATGCTCTACAGTAGGGGCAGGGATGTTAGATGGTGGGAATGTCTTGCTGCCTGCTAATTCTAAGATCCAGGTGGCTTCGCCCGCCACTAACGTATAGTGGAGTTGGCGCGTACCGCCCGTTGGCTTTGCGTTGGTATCATTTTCTTTATAGAGAGGGAAACGTCTGGTTAGGTGACCATCCATCACAGCAAATGTGTCATGTCCCATATATCCCTTTGAATTTTTTTCATCATTCTCCAGCGGCGGCAGATAGATGGTGCTGATTGATTTGTTATTATTGCTAGCATAGGCTACTAAGCTTCCATAACTCCCACTTCCAGCAGAATTGATAAAGACATACACTTCAGGAGAGCCGTCACCATTCAAATCATCAATTTGAGCTCCCGTCAATGATCCATCAATTTCTTCTGTAATGATGGAATTGTCTATGCTAAGGCCTGAGGGAACGATTGTCAGAGTGTTCAATGAACCTTCATTTGGGCAGGTAATATGAAAATTGATACCATTGAGCATAAGTGTTTTGTCAAATGCTTCCCCCTCCTTTGCAGTGGCGAGACTACTCGAAAGCAGTGTTACTACAGCTGTGAGAGTACATATTTTAATTGTCTTGATACAGTTCATTTTACATTTGTACATATTGCCATCCTGTTATTTAATGTTTTCTTTTGTAGCCCAGTCGTTTCACACACTAATGTATCGTATCTGTTTCTTCCTCTGTAACCCAGGTCATGGCTTCGGCGCAGGCAGTTTTGCCATCTTCTTCAAGATTATCCGTAAAAAGCCATTGAAAAGGAACGGTCACCACGCTGGTTGCGAGTCCAAAGACAGTTTCAAAGACAGCCTCTGTTGTAACACCAATTTTATAATCGAAAATTGTGCCGGACACTGTAACAGGAGTCGCGAAACTGAAAAAATGGGCGGCTTTGGGTGTGGGATTGAGATGAAAATCAATAACATCTGTTTTAAAGCTAACTTTGCCTTTTCCGTGAACCCTCATTTTGCTGGTATCAAGTAAGAATAGTTCTGGCTGCATTATGCCATCGTCTAGAAGAAATTTCCCTGCCAGGCAGTTTGCCTTTGATGGTGTACCTTTAAGAAGTGCAGGCAAAGCAGCCGTAACAATATTAACCGCCCATAAATCAATGGCTCCTGCCTTATACTCTTCAGGTAATACTCCGAAACGAAATGTTCCCCCCATATGTTCCTTGAGTTGAACAAGCGTATCTGCCTCGGAGTGAAGATCAAAATTTACATTGAGTGTTCCTTTGAGGTCGCTATCAGGATTGGTACGTCTGGCGAGCACTCCGTAATCCAGATTTTCAATCTGCATGGATAAATGGGCTATGTTCCTGTTCGTTTCAGGCTTGAGTGACCCTTCTATAACAACCTCACCGCCGGGTATATTAAGTTTCAACTTATCCAAAGAATAGCGCCCATTGTTAAGATTCGCACTCAGCTTTCCGCTTCCCAGTCTGTCAGTCCCTGAAAGAACTTCATCCACCTGAATCTTTACACTGCCGGTAAACTTGCCAGCAAGTTCGGGACTTAACAGATCATGCAGCGTTCCTTCACTCTGTGCGTTCTTTTCCTCGAGAGTTTCGTCAATCTCTTTTGCTTCCTTTTCTTCCTTTTTTTCTTCAGCCACAGGAGACCAGCCATCAAATTGAAAGTCATTGAGTTGAATTCTTTTTGCTTGTAATGTGGTGTCCCAATTCACAGGAAAATCGAAGGTGTTGTCTTCTGTTTTTGTCCCCGTAAGTGTCATTTGACCCAGCAGTTTTGAATCTCCTATTTGTATAGCAATATCATTGAAATACCACGTACCATTTTTTGCATAAAAAGAGCCGTCCGCAGTATAAGGGCCAAGGGGAGGTAAGTTGACACCAATTAACCAGTTCAAGCTGTCCATACGTTTTCCCGACAAGGAATACACACAGTTTACAGTATTGTTGATATTATTCTTTTTACGATCAATTGTTCCGTCAAAAAAAAGTTTGCTATCTCCAATTGCTACCATAACAGTGCCAACAATTGGCTTTAAAGTGTCTGCCTGAAGCAACCCATTCTCTTCCATCGTAACACTCAGGGGCTCGGCATTGATGTCACCAGAGATTGACAGTTTTGTTTTTTGCCCGGATACATTAGAAGCTGTCAGCTCCTGGAGGTTTATAACTAAGTCATCCCCAAATTCTTTGTCTATTCGGTATGTTCCTCCCTTAATCGTCAATTCCTGTGAACTCTTTTTCATTACGTCTTCAAGTGTCTTTCCCTTCAGAGAAATATCCAACTGAATTGATTCAGCTTGTAGATCCTGAGCTTTTCCCAATCCAAATTCCTTATAGAGAGCGGGTAGGTCAAGCATCTTCGCGCCTATTTTAAATTGGATAGTGGGATCCTCACTGATGAGATCAATTTTCACATTGCCACTCAATAGCTGCTGCACGATACTGACATGAAAAGGGGCATCACTCAGCCTGCCATCTTCGAAAATGGCAGACAACAGTATATCAGAGGCAGTCCCCCGTCCTGTTTCCAACGTATCTACACGTAGTTCGATATTGCCATCCACAGGGCATAAACTTTTTTGTGGTAACCATTGCGCCAGCATTGTGTCGAACGTATCGGTTCTTTCCTTCAAAACATCTTCGGCTGTCGGTGCCTCTTTATCTTGATTCTTTGCGGCAACCGCTGGTTCTTGTTTCTTGTCATTGTCTGGTTTGGGCTCCTTGTTTTGATCTTGAGCCGGAACGTCCCCGGGAGATTGCCCCAAATAGGGACGTAAATCGATCTCTCTACTATGGATAGATGCTGTGATTTGCGGTTTTCCCTGATCGCTTTTTTTCTGCTCCACCGTGGCATCAAACAGCAAAGTATCCAGTGTAATGGTTTCTAAATTTACAGACCAGGCGTCATTGGAGATGCTTCCCGTTCCCTTTGTGGAAAAATCCAGTTCTTTGCCTATCATTTGTGTTACAGGTTCCAGCATTCCGCAGAGATTCTTTCCGTTGATAGAAAAATCAAATTCTGCAGAATGATCTTCCAGAAGAGTGGCATGAACAAGAAGGTTAGTGTCACAGGCGTGGAGTCGCAGGCTATGGGGAAAGGCTTTAGCCTCTATGCTAAATGGACTTCCGAGGGCGTCCCCCTTTCCAGAAAGTACAGCAGACTGCCCAGCCCTTCTCTGCAGAGAAATGTTTTGACTGGAGATGTTGATTCCCGAATCTGTAAGGAAGGTTGTTGCCCCAATCGTCACGTCGACATCCAGTGCATCTTTGAGCTCTTCAATGGTTTTCCCGCGACTCTTTGCGATCAGTGACAGGGCGCCTAGTTTGCTGCTAAATTGTTTACTGATGGAAAGCGCCTCAAGCAATGGATCCAATTCTGCACTTTTGCTGTTAATTGTCAGCTCAATAGTTGGAGTACTTTTACTGCTGCTGATATCTGCTTGAGCCTCCACTGGAATATCCATTGCGACCAAGGAAAATGGAAGCACAAGATCACCGTCGAGTAAAGAAACATCTGCTTTAATATCTGAAGCATAAAAGCGATTAAACTGAATCTCAGCAACATCTAAATGAAGGTCGGTATCGATTACTCGCAGTGTATCCCAGGGTAATTGTGAGCTCTGTTGTCTGGTTTGATGTTCCTTTACGTTTTCCGGAGAAGCGTCTCCTGTAAAGGCAGAAAACAAGGCTTGATCAATATGTGGTGATGTGAGTGTTCCAGCTAAAGTAGAACGTGTGCCTTGCAATGACAGAACAAGATCACCCTGCAGGGAACTGTTTAATGCGGCAAGGTGAAGGTTTGAAAACTGAAATTCACCTGGAGATGTACTGATTTGTCCGGCAAGTGAAATCTCACCAGTGTCAGGAAGACGTACATCAAAGAGTTGGGTAATGACATCAAGATCAGGGCCGTTAATCATGAATGCAAGGTGTTTGTCGATACCGTTCTGAGCTCTAACGAGAATGCCGGAGACATCGAGAATGGTATCTGCAATGTTTAATTTTCCCTGTGAAAGCGGCCATGAATGTTTGCCGTATAGAAGCTCATACAGAGAATCGCCAGTGATATTCAGGGTGCAGGCAAGTCCGGATATTTTTCCTCGAAGAGCAAATTGTAACTGACTGCTTTTCATGTCATGGCCATGTGCTTCATCAATGGCCAGTGTATATTCTTTACCGCTGTGTTCGTCCAGGTAACTGAGTCGCATATCTTTGAGACTCAGTAGATCAAGCCCGGTTAATTCATGACTTTTTTGTTTTGTCTCCGGTTCGCTTGCGGAGGTGCCGAAACGATAATTGTTCGTCTGGTCAGTTTTGCTGATCAGATGTAGATCAACTCCTGAAAATTCAATATCAAGGAGTCGGATATCGCCACGAACAAGATCTGTAAGGCTTATCTGTGCCTGAGCATGTTCAACAGTAAGGAACTGTTTGTTTTCCTGAGACCATCCGGCAGGGTTGGCGATGGTTAGGCCGTCGAATTGAAGGCTGGGACGTAGGGAGGTCGTGAGTCGAAAAGGCCCTTGAATAGTAACCTTTCGATCAAGCAGGTCGGAAGCCAGTAATTCCAGGCGATGATCAAGAAAATCTAGGGGCACTGTAATACCTGAAAGCAGTACAAGAATGAGCAACAGCAGGAACAGGACAAAGCCTGAAAGGAGTTTTTTAGGAAAGCGCATACTAGGATTTTTTCCGTGAAGTGGCCCACGCTAACAGTTTATACAAAATAAGAGTGTTAACTGTTCCACCGGCTAGCAGGAAAATACCATTGAGCAGTGGGGAATCAAGCTGAAAGATATTTTGTAGCTGTGTGAGCAGGAAGACCCACGGAATGGTTGCCAAAACAAGAAATATTCCCGACATGGCGGTGTCATCAGCACTGATCAGCATAATAACAAAAGAGAGAATAACCACTGTCAGATAGAGTGCTGATATTGTAATGGCAAGTATTGGTTTGTTTGTATTGTTATTGTTCATATTTGTTTTCTTCTTATCTGTTTTGATTGACTGATATAGGGTCAG
>JAOZLI010000130.1 GCA_029934915.1 Desulfocapsa sp.
CTGCCACTGATTGCAGCAGGAAGGAGTTTCTGCATACGTTTTTTCAGACGATAACGATTCCAATAGGTGAAGGGTGCTTTGCTCACCTTTACTCTGTTCGCAAGCGTAGCTTCAGGGAACAGTAGAAGATCCAGGATATGAAAAGTTTCTGCGCTATCACCAAGAAAATGCGTACAACCGGCACAGTAACTAGCCATTGGAAGACCATCTGCTTCCTGCACCCTCTTCTCCGTCCATTTCCTGGCAAAATCAGGCCGCAAAAATCCAGCGGAACCGCCTTCACCGCAGCAAAATGACGTTTGCTCCCGGTGTTTCATTTCCAGCACCGTCAAGTTCTGCCTTTTCAGCAGGGTACGAATACTTGTCTGCACACTGGCGCCATAGCGGACACCGCAAGGGTCATGTATGGTTATCGTCTTTTCATGCTGTCCGTGGAACTGCTCTGCCCGCGCCAATTCTTCATAAACGGTTACTACGTCCAACCCCTCTCCATATTCGCTAAATATCCGATAACAATTAGGACAGGCCACCAACACCTTTGTGATTTTATGCTCTCGTAGAATGGTACAAAGTTCCTGAAACATAGCTGTAAAATGGGCGGAATCACCAAGGTCGTGGGAAGGCTTGGTACAGCAATCAAAGACCAGGCCAATGTTTGGAATAAGCTTCTGCAACACAGCAAAGAGGCGTGTCAAGGTATTGGGGCGGCTGCCAGGCAAGGCACAGCCCGGAAAAAATATTGTATTACAATCGCTGGGAAAACAATACCAGGAAAAGAGAGTAGAACTGCCGCGTTTCTCGTAGGCCCGTATGGTGTTGTGTTGTTTGAACCGCGCCTCACCATGTGAAACCAGTTCACGACGCATGGCCAGAAACATTGCAGAAGGATCTAACTCTTTGGGGCAGAGCCCATGACACAAGCCACAGAGACTGCACTCAAACGAATAGCCGCTATGCGATCTGTTCTTGTCTGCAGGATCAAGCCAGTCACTGGCCAGTTTTTGAGGTGAACCATATTCCTGAAGAAAAGCACATTCCTTCACACATATACCACAATTCACACAATCATCGGCAATGAGACGAATGGGCAATATAGTTTTCACGACTTTCAATTCTCTAAAAAGGACTCATCACTTTCATGGCAGTGGCCATAGTATTCATGATATCATACATATTCGTTATGGTACCTACCTTACGTTCTTCTTCCAGGTGGAAGAATTCCAGACATGTTCCACAACACCAGATCCGAACACCTCGTTTTTCAAGTTTTTGTAGAGCCTCTAAACCTTTATTCGCAGTCGCAGCGAGTTTTACACCACCGTTATACAGCAGAATATGGGACGGCAGAGGAGCAACCTGCTCTATGGTAGCCACATAGGTTTGCAACAGGGCCCACCCTAATTCGTCAGAACCGTAGCCCATGATGTCAGAAGAAATCACATATATCAGATTTCCGCCGCCTGGAATTTCACAAGGATAATCCTCTTCGTTAAAAGCACCCTTCTCTGAAACAGAGTCACCTGGATTCACAGTAATCACCGAACAATCGGCTTCACCCGCAGTAACACTTACTTCACAGCCCTGACTTCTTGCAAAGCGAAGTACATTTTCCCGAGAGGCTTCATTATCCACAATAACGGAAAACAGATTTCCACCATGCTCTTCAAGGTGTTTTTTTACACGTAATACCGGCTCCGGGCATTTCAAGCCTTTACAATCCAGTGTCTGCATACGGATCCTTTTCGAATTTAGTTATGATGAATTGACAAAACACAAAATCACCATGAAGCGCATGAAGAACATGAAGTGAAAAGACGTTTCTATTGCCTTACCCTTCATGCCCTTCATGCCCTTCATGGTTGAAAAGGTTTTAAGTGAGCCACAAACAAAAAAAGCTGCCTACATCCGGTAAAGGACGAAGGCAGCTTTTTACTAAAACGATGAATCAAAAATCAATGATGTACAGGCGCGTGGTCTTCAGTAGTCTCAACAACTTCATCTACAACAACCTGTGCACTCAGCTGATGCTGAAGCTCTTCAACGATCAGGAATTTATTTGCCAGTTCCTGCTCAAGCGCGATACGAGTTTCTTCAAGGATGGCAAGAGAATTATTCTGACCAGCAATTCTAGAAAGAAGAACATTCATGTTCAACTTGGTTCGAGCCAACTCATTAGCATTATCTACAAGTAACTTAGTACGTTCTTCCAATGCTTTCTCGAGAGATGCGACACGAAGTGCAGCATTTTCAAGGGCAGAAGAAAGTTCCTGACTTTTGACACTGTAGGCATCAACACTGCTTGCAAGATTACCCTGCTTAGCTTCGAAGGAAGACGCTGCTTCCTGAGCTATAGCCAAGGCATTTGCTTTCTCGGCAAGATCAGCTTGAACTGCAGCAACCTTTTCTTCGAGCTTTGCAATTTTAGATGCACGCTGGTCACGCTGTGCCTGCAGAACTTTCAGTGCTTCAGCTGATTTACCAGCATCAGCCAATTCATTCTTCAGGCTGGCAAGTTCACTATTCAATTCTTTCTTCAGATTGGCAAGTTCACTCTTATGACCTGCTGCACTCCTTTTCAGACTGGCAGCCTTCTTCTGCAAACTTTTATTCTCTGCTTTGAGCGCTGCAATCTTAGCAACGCTGCCATCATTTGTTGCTGCCGTTGCCTCATGTCCATCAGCTGCAACTTCCTGGGTAGCATGAGACTGATCCTTCATTGCCGCAAGCTGTCTTTCCAGACCGTCACTTTTTTTGTCTTGAACCGAACCCCAGATTGTCCCGATTAAACAGAGAACAACCAAGGCGATGATAATGTTGTTTTTACTCATAACCTCTTCCTCAAAAAATATATATTAACAAACAGCCACAATTACCTTTTCAATCAAGCAATCACTTAACCTACAGAAGATATGGGCAAGTGTCAATATCATTTTGAGTGAAAAAGTGGCAAAAAGTACTCTCTTTTTTCATTTTTATGATTGGGCCCTCATTCATCGGGCAACTGCCTTACCGCCCCTTTATCGGCAGAAGCCGCTAACAACGCATACGCTTTTAACGCTTGAGAGACAGGGCGTTCACGATCAACCGGGGAAAAAGCATCCTTCCCTTTTTTCATTTCTTCTGTTCTGCGATCATCCAGTTCCTTATCAGTCAATTTTACATTCATGCTACGCTCAGGAATATTAATTTCTACAATATCACCATCCCTGACCAGACCAATGGCTCCCCCGGCCGCTGCTTCCGGTGACACATGACCAATGGACAGCCCGGATGTTCCACCGGAAAAACGACCATCGGTAATAAGGGCACATTCCGTTCCAAGATGTACAGACTTGAGATAAGATGTAGGATACAACATCTCCTGCATACCAGGCCCGCCTTTTGGCCCCTCGTAACAAATCATCACTACATCTCCGGCCTTTACGCTCCCGTCAAGAATTGCCTCACAGGCTGCATCCTGGGAAGAATAGACGCGAGCAGTCCCCTGAAATTGAAAAACAGAAGGATCAACGCCTGCGGTTTTTACTATGCAACCATTTTCAGCAATATTACCGTAGAGCACAGCGAGGCCACCATCTTTGCTGTATGCGTTTTCCACATTTCTTATACAACCACTTGTGCGATCAACATCGGGCTGCTCATACATAGTTTGCTGCGAGCCCATAAGCAAATTCCGTCCACTCTGGGCTGGTGCACTGAGATACAATCCTTTAGCCCCTTCCTCACAGGAATCAGAAACGATATCCCACTGCGAAAGAATTTCTTTCAATGTTTTCCCTTCCACCCTCTTCACGCTGCTATCAAGCATTCCGGCCCGGTCAAGCTCACCTAAAATAGCCATAATACCACCGGCACGATTAACATCTTCCATATGATAATGAGACGAAGGGGCTACCTTACAGAGGTTAGGAATCTTTCTGGACAGTCTGTCAATATCTTCCATGCTGAAATCGACTTCAGCACTATGCGCAATTGCCAGAAGATGCAGCACTGTGTTGGTGGAACCGCCCATGGCAATATCAAGGGTCATAGCATTTAGAAATGCAGAACGAGTGGCAATATTACGCGGCAGCACGGATCCATCCTCATTGCCATACCAGGCATCAGCCATATCCACAATTCGCTGCGCCGCACGCTCAAAAAGCTGCAAACGATTGCTGTGTGTCGCAACAATGGTCCCATTACCCGGCAGGGCCATACCAAGGGCTTCATTTAATGAATTCATAGAGTTGGCAGTAAACATACCAGAACAGGAGCCACAGGTTGGGCAGGCACATCGTTCTACAACATCTACTTCAGCATCACTTACTTCTTTGTCAGCCCCCATAACCATTGCATCCACAAGATCATAGCGCTTTTCCCCATCTACTCCGGCCTCCATTGGACCACCGGAAACAAAAATTGCGGGTATGTTAAGACGCATGGCGGCCATCAGCATGCCAGGTGTAATTTTATCACAATTACTAATACAGATTATGGCATCCACGGTGTGCGCATTACACATATACTCCACACTATCTGCGATAAGCTCACGGGAGGGCAGGGAATAAAGCATTCCCGCATGTCCCATGGCAATACCATCGTCAATGGCAATGGTATTAAATTCAGCCGCAAAACAACCAAGCTCTGCAATCTGTTTTTTAATCTTCTGACCAATTTCATGCAAATGGACATGCCCGGGCACAAACTGGGTAAAGGAGTTAACTATCCCGATAACCGGCTTGCCAAATTGCTCTTCTGTCATCCCATTGGCGCGCCAGAGACTACGAGCCCCTGCCATTTTTCTGCCCTGGGTAGTTGTGTCACTGCGTAATGGAATCGTCATTATATTTTCCTTTTTAGAATGTTTCTTCATACTCATACTCGTCAACCTGAAACCAAACCGTTTACTAACAGGCTAATTATAAAATCCAATCCTTACAATAATTTCTCAGGAAATTATCAGGAAATTATCAGTATATGCATTTCATCTGCATACTTATTCGAAGCTTCATGTTTGCAACTACGCAAAAAAAACCTTTTGATTTGCCTCCCTATTTGATAACAATATAATATGAATTTATAAAGGTATGCATTATTTTTTTCAGCGAGCCACGGGAGAAGAGCAGATGAAACAAGCGGAAATAGACTACTGGATTGCATCGATGCTCTCCGCCTATGACAATGTCTCAGACCTGAACATAACCGTAGGTAAAACCCTGCAGGTTGAATCTGCCGGGATTTTACAGCCCGTAAATGTCACACCGGCAGTTGACAAAATCACTCCTTTTCAGGCTGAAGTTTTTGCCCTGAATCTCATCGGAAACAACAAACGTCTCTTGCGTGACCTGGTAGAAACAGGATCCTGCGATCTCTCCTATTCGCCAAATGACCAGATCCGTTTCAGGGTCAACATCTTCACCCAGAAGGGCTCCTTCACTACTGTCCTTCGAAAGCTGGAAACGACGATACCAACCATCAAAGGGATGAACTTCCCCCCGGCCTTTGGAAAAATTGCCGGAGAACTCAATGGTCTGGTTCTTTTCACAGGTGCCACAGGAAGTGGTAAAACCACATCACTTGCGGCTCTTTTGCACAAAATCAACGAAGACCGTGCAGTCCATATTGTTACGCTTGAAGATCCCATTGAATATGTCCACCCTCATCTCAAAGCAACATTTAACCAGCGGGAACTTGGAAACGACTTTGATTCCTTTGCGACCGGCATGCGTGCTGCGCTACGTCAGGCACCAAAAGTTATCCTCGTGGGTGAGATGCGTGACAGAGAAACCATGGAAATAGGCCTAACCGCCGCTGAAACAGGTCACCTCGTACTTTCCACCCTCCACACCATTGATGCAGGACAAACTATCAACCGTATTCTTGGTATGTTTGAACAGGAAGAACAACCTCAAATCAGGAACCGTCTGGCTGACACCATTCGCTGGGTAGTGGGACAGCGCCTCCTTCCCAAAATTGGTGGCGGACGCATTGCCGCCATGGAAATACTCTGTACCAGCCTGGGTGTAAAAGATCTTATATTAAATGGTGAAGACGAAGAAAAAACGTTTTACAAACTTATCCAGCAAGGGTCTGCCAGAAGTATGCGTACTTTTGATCAACATATTCTGGAACTCTACGAGTCACAAACCATCACCGAAGAAACAGCAGTACGATTCAGCTCTTTCAGAAATGAAATTGCCCGCGGCCTTGACAACATTAAAGCTTCACGGGGCGAGGCAACATCGAGCCTCTCTGGACTGGCCATGGAAGAAGAAGAAAAAGAAAAACAAGGCTGGTAATTACGAGGACTGCAATGAAAATAACATGCCAGAACTGCACTAAAAAATTAAAGATTAGCGAGAAGATAAAAAAAGGATTAAGCCGCCTGGGGCCTGGCCGTGTATTACGGTTAAACTGCCCGGAATGTGGAGAATCTATAGCGTTGGATGCAAAACAGCTCACTAATGCCGAAAACAATACTCCAAATCCAGATGGCAGTATCAAACCTCCCGGTGCGCCAGATATTACCTGGTTAAAGGATGGTGTGTTTGAGGAGGAAGAAGTTGTTGAAGACATACCCCAAACTCTTATCCTTGTTGCACCTGGCCCGGAAAGAGACAGCATCTGCAAGGCTGTGGAAAGCATCGGCTACCAGGCGACATTTGCAGAGTCTGGAGATATTGCCATTGAAAAAATGCAATTTGTTAATTATGCCAGCGTCATTTTACATGATAATTTTGAAACAAACGACTTAAACTCCTCACATTTCCATAAGTTTATGCGTGAATTGCCCATGCAAAAACGACGCTTTATCTTTTACATACTTATTGGCTCTAACTTTTCCACCCTGTATGACCTGGAGGCCCTTGCCTATTCTGCTAATCTAGTGGTAAATGTACAGGAAATCCCAGAATTGCTAACCATCCTGCGCAAAGCTATTCCAAAATATGAAGAACTTTTTGGAAGCCTTATGGCCGAGATAAGTGCTTATAGCAGTAACTAATAGCAGTCTTTACAAAATGCGTTTGAAAATCACCCACCTCCTGTGATATAATTTTTTCCACAGGGTATTGATTTTTGGAGCACACCCCACACCGACAACTCAAGAGAGAGAAGATATGCTCACTGCCAAAGATATCATGAACAAAGACGTAATTTCGGTTCAGCCTGAAACATCTGTAAAAGACCTTGCGATAATCCTGACAGACAATCACATCAGCGGAGCACCCGTTGTCGACGAACATGGCGTCGTTACGGCAGTTGTTACGGAAAATGATTTAATAGATCAATCAAAAAGACTGCACATCCCCACGGTCATCACTATCCTTGATTCCTTTGTCTATCTGGAAAATCCTGACAAAATGGAAGAGGAAATAAAAAAGATGACCGGTACTACGGTGGCAGACATTTGCAGTGGCTCCCTGAAAACGGTCACCCCCGAGGTCTCTCTTGAAGAAATCGCCACGATCATGGCAGAAAAAGGTATCCATACACTACCAGTTCTTGATGGCGGTGAGCTTGTTGGAGTTATAGGTAAAACGGATATTATCAAAACATTACTTGAGTAAAAGTGATGGCGTCGTAAAAACTCTTCATCTTCTTCGTCACTGCAAATTTAC
>JAOZLI010000386.1 GCA_029934915.1 Desulfocapsa sp.
AGCATTGACCATGAAGGAGAGCATTATGGATTACAGGGACACCCTGAATCTGCCGAAGACCAAATTTAAGATGAAGGCCAATCTGAATCAGAAAGAGCCACAATATCTTAAACGCTGGGAAAAAGAAGATCTGTACGAAATGTTGCAGGAACACGCTGAAGATCGACCACTCTTTGTGCTGCACGATGGTCCTCCTTACGCCAACGGTCATATTCACCTGGGAACTGCTTTTAATAAAATTTTAAAAGATATTATCATTAAATCCAAGCGTATGGCTGGTTTTAAGGCGCCATATATCCCCGGTTGGGATTGTCATGGTCTGCCCATTGAGCATAATGTGGATCAGGATCTTGGGGAAAAGAAAAACACTATCCCAAAAGTTGCTAAACGTGGTGCCTGCCGAAAGTACGCCGGAAAATGGATCAAAATCCAGAAGGCTGAATTCAAACGTCTTGGTGTACTTGGCGAATGGGACAATCCCTATCTCACCATGAATTTTGACTATCAGGCCACCATTGCGGCAGAATTCAACAAGTTCCTGTTGTCCGGTTCTGTTATTCGCAACAAAAAACCGGTTTACTGGTGTTCCACCTGTACCACTGCATTGGCTGAAGCCGAGGTTGAATATTACGATCATCGTTCTCCTTCTATCTATGTGAAGTTTCCTCTTGTTGGAGATTTTTCTGATGTTGATGCTTCCCTTGCAGGAGATAAAGTGTCGGTGGTTATCTGGACAACCACACCCTGGACTCTTCCAGCGAATCTTGCCGTGGCCTTTCATCCTGATTTCGAATATGCCGCAGTTAAAGTAAAGGATGAAACCCTGATTCTTGCCAAGGAAATGGTGGAATCGGTTATGGAAGAAATGGAGATCACGGACTATTCCATCACAGGAACCTTTTCAGCCCGTGGGCTTGAAAATCGAAAATGTCGCCATCCCTTTATGGATCGTGACTCGCTTCTGGTACTTGCCAATTATGTAACGCTTGAGGCTGGAACCGGTTGTGTACATACGGCCCCAGGCCATGGTGCAGACGATTATCTGACAGGGCTTCGCTACGACCTTGATATCCTCTCTCCGGTTGACAGCGAAGGACGTTATACCGAAGAGGCTGGTCAGTATGCCGGACTTCAGGTACCCGATGTAAACAAGACCATTAATGCGGATATGGCTGCAAGTGGCGCACTTCTCCATGAAGATGTAATCGAACATAGCTATCCACACTGCTGGCGTTGTAAAAAACCCGTTATGTACAGGGCGACACCACAGTGGTTTATCTCCATGGAAGAAAATGATCTACAGAAAAAGGCGCTTAGTGAGATTGATAACGTGGTGTGGACTCCTTCCTGGGGAAAACAGCGTATCTATTCCATGGTTGAGAATCGTCCGGACTGGTGTCTGTCAAGACAACGTACCTGGGGCGTACCTATCACTGTCGTGAGTTGTGTTGCTTGTGGAGAAGTTGTTAAGAGCGAAGAACTGGTAGCCAAGGTTGATGAACTTTTCCGCAAAGAAGGTGCGGATGCCTGGTTTAGTCATGAGCTTTCTGAATTTTTACCTGATGGCCATAAATGCGAAAAATGTGGTGCAGATGAGTTTGAGAAGGAAGAGGATATTCTGGATGTCTGGTTTGATTCCGGAAGCTCCCATGCCGCAGTGTGTGAGGCTCGCGAGGAATTACGGGCGCCAGCTGATTTGTATCTTGAAGGAAGTGACCAGCATCGTGGCTGGTTTCAGTCTTCATTGCTCACTTCCGTTGGTACACGAGGCCGTGCCCCTTATAAAGGAGTTCTTACCCATGGCTATGTTGTGGATGGAAAGGGCAAGAAAATGTCTAAATCCATCGGCAATGTTGTGGCTCCGAGCGAGGTGATTGAAAAATTCGGTGCTGAGATTCTTCGTCTCTGGGTTTCCAGTGAAGACTATCGTGATGATGTGAAGGTCTCCGATGAGATTCTGAAACAGGTAGCTGACAGTTATCGAAAGATCAGAAATACCCTTAGGTATATGCTTGGCAATCTGCCTGATTTTGATCCAGCAAGCCATACTATCGCCTTTGAGGATATGGAAGAGATTGATCGCTGGGCACTGGGTAAGTTCGAAGAGCTGCGCGAAAAGGTGACAACTGCCTATGAACGCTATGAATTTCATCCTATCCATCAGGCTCTGAACTATTTCTGCGGCACCACCATGAGTGCCTTTTATCTCGATATCTTGAAGGATCGTTTGTATTGCTCGGGCACAGATTCCAGGTT
>JAOZLI010000131.1 GCA_029934915.1 Desulfocapsa sp.
TTTTTTTGACAACTTGACACATTGTGTGATAAGGTTTCTCATGTTTTGTTTTTTCGCAGGGAAAAAACATACCTAAGCAAGAGTTTGTACAAAAATAAATGTGACAATTTTTCTTGCTACATTTCTTTCTTTACAAGCTCAAAGGAGAACTAACCATGGATGTAAAGGAATTGAAAAAGGTTCTTGCCGGAATCGGAGTCGTTGGCCTGCTTGCAGGTGGCGGTATTTCCGTACCAGGCAGTGCCGGAGCCAGTGGTTGAGGTGGCGAAAAGCCCAGCGCAGTTAGCGCTGACGAACATGCAGCAGGCAGTGGCTGAGGTGGCGAAAAAGGTGACGCAGGTAGCGTTACAGATGACGTCGTTGATGGAGCAGCCGGTATGGCGAAAGAAAAAGTTGGTCTTGGTGGTGTAGCGGATGGGCATATTGATGATGCCGCTGACAAGGTAAAGAAGAAGCTGAAAAAAGAAGAACCTGCGGGTAGTGGCTGAAGCGGAAGCAAAGACGGCGCAGGTAGCGCCGATGAGCATAAAGCAAAGCCAGCCTCCAGTGGCTGAAGTGGTTGATAGATAAGTGCGGTCGCACTTACGTTTGTAGAATATAAAAGGTCGGTTGTGGGTTGTATATCACGATCGGCCTTTTCTGCGTTTTGGGTGGTTCGATTGTGTGCCCGATAGAATTTTTTCTAAAATTCGTCGCTGTTTCATGCGTTCCGTTTTATTTCTTGCTACGTAGATAGGTTTTTCAGTATCTCTATGTAATCCTGTAACATACATGGCTGTTGCCAGTGTTCCGGGGGTCGGGGTGAAATCCTGAAATTGGCGGAGCTCAAGACCAAGTTGTTTGAGTGTCTTTGCCATATTTGCAGTGTGCTTTTCTTTACACCCTGGATGTGATGATATTATATAGGGTGTAAACTGGATGTTCTTTTTCAGCTCCCTGCTGAATTTTCTCCCTAAAGCTAACAGTTCTTTTAACTGTTCGTGGGATTCCTTATGCATCAGATCAAGAACTTCTTTTTCCGTATGCTCGGGGGCGATTTTTAACGCTCCGGGAGTGTGAGATGCTATGATCTTTTTGAAGAGTTTCGGGGTCTTTCGCAATAGTTCCAAACGCAACCCGGATGCGATAAAAACATGTTTCACATTTTGAAGCGCCGAAATCCTATCCAGTAGGGACAAAAAAGCCTGTTCGTCCACCTGTAGATTCTTACATACCTGAGGATAGAGACAATCGTGTTTTTTGCAGGAACCAATTCGACAGGAGACTCCGTATAGATTGGCGGTGGGGCCACCAAGATCACTGATGGTTCCTTTAAAGTGTTTCATTTTACAGAGTTGTTTCACTTCTCGAATCAACGATTCCTGACTGCGACTGGTAATTGCAGGTCCTTGATGACGGGTGATGGCGCAAAAAGAACAGTTCCCGCTGCATCCCCGGACAATAGTGATAGAATGCTGGATCATTCTGGCGGCAGGCACATTAGGAAAGTGAGGATGTTCCTGTCTGGTGTAGGGCAGTTCGTAGAGGGTATCCATCTCCTGGCTGCTTAAAGGGGCCGGTTGCGGATGCTGGACAATCCATGCACTCTGCTGTTGCTGAATAAGCGTATCATCAGCATAGCTTCTGGCCTGGGCGTCTATCTTTTTTTCAGCAGTCAGAAATAAAGCGATGTCGTCCTGAATTTCCTTCCAGGATGGAAGCAGACTGTTTTCTGTGTCGGCCGCATCGAATCTATCCTGAAACTGTTTTGGGCTGAGTCGTTCGCAGGTTCCTGCAATATTGTTTAAATCCAGGCCATTGTCTAAACGCTTGGCAATGCTAGTGATCGCACTTTCGCCCATGCCGTAGACGAGAATATCAGCCTTGGCATCACTGAGAAGCGAACCCCTCAGCTTTCCTTGCTTATAGTCATAATGAATAAAACGACGAAGAGATGCTTCCACTCCACCGAGTACAATGGAGACATCTTTGTAGGCCGAACGAGCAAGATTGGTATAGAGCATTGAGGCACGATCCGGGCGTCGCCTGGTGTTCTTCTCCCGTTTCTTCCCCCACCATGGGTTCCCATCGGGTGAATAGGAATCCTTTTCCCGCACCTTTCCATTGCCGGTGTAGTTTGCAACTATTGAATCGAGATTCCCGCCCGTAATACCAAAAAACAGGCGTGGCCTGCCAAACTGTTTGAACTCCCGGTTATCTTCGTATCTGGGTTGGGCCAGAATGGCTACTTTGTAGCCACGGCTTTCAAGGAGTCTGCCAATAAGTGCCACACCAAATGATGGGTGATCCACATAGGCATCTCCTGTTACAAGAACGATGTCGAGTTCGTGCCAGCCTCGCGCATGGCACTCTTTCATGCTTACGGGAAGTGGTTTTTGTGTTTGTGGAATCATAGTAATAATCTTATCACGATTAAATCGTTGTTGACCAGAAGATGTGGTAGCTCTCCGAAGATTCTCTAACATTTTTGACTTTATTACTACGGTATGTATAATTAATCATCATTGTTCTATGTTTTGTGGTTGCTGATTCGCTGGTTATTCGGGGTGCTATGAAGAAGAAAAATTTTACAAAACTTATCCAGCTTTGGGGAATTCTTTTAATCCTCGGCGTTGCTGGTAGTATTGTTGCCATTGATGCCGTATCTTCCTACCGTCACTTCCATCGTCGCTCTGCACAGATACGTGCAGATTATATTGAAGAACAGAAACAACTGATCAAGCAGGAAGTGACGCGAGTGGTGCAATTGATTGCCTATGAAAAATCGCAGACTGAGGAGTTAACACGAGAAAAGATTAAACAGAGAGTTCTTGAAGCCTATGCAATTGCACAAAATATCTATAAACAGAATAAAACGATAAAAAAACAGACAGAAATTCAGGCTATGATTCTGGATGCTTTGCGTGAAATTCGATTTGCCAAGGGGATAGGGTATTATTTTGCTACGCATTTTGACGGGACGGAGATACTCTTTGCTGATAAGCCGGAACTGGAGGGGAAAAATCTATTTACATTGCAGGACACGCGCGGTCAGTTCGTCATTCAGGATATGATAAAAATTGCCAGGGAATCGGAAGAGGGATTTTATGAATATCATTGGACAAAGCCTGATATGGAAGGCAATGATTATAAAAAAATATCCTTTGTTAAGCGATTTACCCCCTATGATTGGTTTATTGGCACCGGCCTTTATGTCGCTGATACCCAAGAGGACATAAAGAATAGAGTACTTTTAAATATCAGCAGGATACGGTTCGGCAAGGAGGGGTATATTTTTGTGAACCGTTTTAATGGTGATGCTCTTGTTTCTAATGGAAAATATATTGGCGGTACCAAAAAATTATGGGAAGTTTTTAGTAAAAATCCTGAAAAGGCAAAGTATATTTATGATATTTCCCGCGAGGCTGCATTAACTCCTGAAGGAGGGTATGTCTATTACTCTCTTATTAAAATGTCAGATTCTACGAAAGAATCGCCAAAGGTTTCTTTTGTTTTTGGTGTTCCCGAATTTAAGTGGTATGTCGGGGCTGGTGTGTATCTTGATGATGTTGAAACGCGTCTTGTCTTGTTGCAAAACAGATTAACTGAAATCGTTAGAGCAAAAGCCTTTTTTTACCTGCTGAGTGCTCTGGTAATCGTAGTACTGTTTTTGTTTTTATTGAATCGTTTTACCAGAAATCTGCGAAAAGATTTTACCATATTCAGTTCTTTTTTTAAGCAAGCGGCCTTTTCCGATAGACCTATTGACAGAAGTCTCGTGCAATTTGATGAGTTGGATCAAATGGCAGTGAGTGCAAATACAATGCTTCAAAATAAGATCCGGGCCGATGAGCAGCTTGCCATGTTTAAAAAATTTGCAGAAACCTCAAGTCAAGGTATGGGGTGGGCCACCATGGATGGTGAAATTCAATATGCGAATATTGCGCTTGCAAGCCTGTTGGGAGAAAAAGATCAGCGAGACGTCATCGGAAACAACATTGTCAGTGCCTATTATCCTGAAACAGAGCAGCTAAGGCTTCAGGAGGAAATCTTTCCCAGCGTGTTAGAGAACGGGGCATGGGGGGGAGAATTGTTGTTGCAGACAACCAACGGAGAACTGGTACCAACGCAAAATAGTTTGTTTCTCATTTATGATGACGCCGCTGAGCCCATGTATTTTGCAAATATTGTAACAGATATCTCCTCGATGAAAGAGGCAGAAATAGACAAAGATGAGTTAACACAAAAACTGCACCGGGCGCAGAAAATGGAAGCTATCGGCCTGATGGCAGGCGGGGTCGCCCATGATCTGAATAATATTCTCTCGGGGATTATAGCTTATCCTGAATTGATTTTACATGAACTTGATGATGAAAGTGAACTTCGTCAACCAATTGAGGCTATCATGGAGTCGGGTTACAGGGCAGCGACAGTTGTGGCCGATCTACTCACTGTCGCAAGAGGTGCTGCCAGCATCCGGGAGAATCATAATCTCAATGACTTGGTGCTTGAATACTTACAATCTCCTGAATATCAAAAACTCGAATCAATTTCACCAGCCATAACCTGTCGTCATAAGCTGGAAGCTGTGGATGCTACTATTTCCTGTTCTCCTGTTCACGTAAAAAAATGTATTATGAACCTGATAACAAATGCCTCGGAGGCCATTGCTGATAGTGGAACGGTGCTTGTTACCACCTATAATCAAACCCTTGACGGTGGTGGAGGGGAAACAGAGGGGATGGCAGCGGGAGACTATATTGTACTCAGTGTTGAAGATAATGGTGCAGGTATTACACAAACAGACTTAGAACATATATTTGAGCCGTTCTACACAAAAAAGACCATGGGCAGAAGTGGCACGGGTCTAGGGCTTGCCGTGGTTTGGAATACCATGGAGGATCATGACGGGAAAGTATTTGTGGAAAGCAGTGCGCATGGGACTCGGTTTCAGCTTTTTTTCCCGGGAAACAACGATGAGCAGGATGTTCAGGTAAAAGCTGGAGCAGCAGAAGATTTCACTGGTAATGGTGAGCGCATTCTGATTGTAGATGATGAAGAGCAACTTAGAGATATCGCCAGTAAAATGCTACTCTCTTTACAGTATAAGGTTGATGTTGTGGCGTCTGGAAGACAGGCCATCGATTTTGTCAGGGAAACTCCTGTTGATCTGATCGTTTTAGATATGCTAATGGAACCAGGTCTAGATGGTCGGGAAACGTATGAGCAGATTGTTAAGCTTTATCCGACTCAAAAAGCAATTGTTGTCAGTGGGTTCTCGGATAGTGCTGACGTGCAGGAAACGATTCAGCTTGGAGCGGATGGTTTTATAAAAAAACCTTATTCGACAGAACAATTGGGTTTGGCCGTTAAGCGTGCACTCAGCAATTAGAATCATCCTCTTAGGGCATCCTATCAGGTGATAGTCACAGATTATACATCTCTTGATTGAGTAAAATTGCTCATCTGCTGTTATATGCTAGAAATAGATTGATTATTGCTTCCGATGGGAATATCTTCCCGAAACAGTTAAAAGCTATCCTCGCGTGTGAGGACAACGGATCATGGAAATGTCGCCCTGCTATCTGGCAGGGTTGTATTGTATATGAATCCAAAAAAACAAGGAGAAAAGACCCATGAATAAGACAGAACTTATTTCCCAGATTGCAGATTCCGCAGATATTAGTAAAAAAGAAGCTGGTGCTGCATTACAAAGTTTTATGGATGCCATAACCGACACCATGAAAAAAGGGGATAAGCTACAACTGATTGGTTTTGGAACCTTTTCTGTTACTGAACGATCCGCCCGTACCTGTCGTAACCCACAAACCGGGAAACAGATGGAAGTGGCAGCCAAGAAAGTTGTAAAATTTAAAGTGGGTAAACAACTCTCAGACGCTGTGCAGTAATTGCATGATTTATGACTTTTCTTTAAGGTGATTTACAAAAAAGAATATACCCGATTTGCTTGTCTTTTTCTCCGTCTTCTTCGTTGTCGCAATAGTTACATAGCGCTGCTATGCGCCTATTGCCACGCCTCGAATACGAACAAAAATCCTACGCAAAACAGGTACATTCTTTTCTTCCAATCACCTAACGAGTTGAGATGGTAGTAAATATAGATACTTTTCTTGCACTTCTTGAAAAGGAAGTGCAGGATTATCAGGTACCTGTCGTGGATCTGATTGCTGTGCAGACCAAAGATCCTTTTAAAGTTCTGGTGGCTACAATTTTATCAGCCAGAACCAAGGATGAAGTGACTGCAAAGGCCTCTGAAAGATTGTTTGCAGAAGCAGATACTATTCAGAGTTTAGCTGGGTTAGATGAACAACGTCTGCAAAAGCTGATCTATCCCGTTGGCTTCTACAAAAACAAAGCACGATATCTGGCCGCATTGCCGGCTGTGCTGATATCTGATTTTGAGGCAAGTGTTCCCCAGACCATGGAGAACCTGTTGACGCTTCCCGGCGTGGGCAGAAAAACAGCCAACCTGGTACTGGCTCAGGCCTTTAATATCCCTGCTATTTGTGTCGATACCCATGTTCATAGAATTATGAATATCTGGGGCTATGTGGAAACCAAAAATCCACAGCAGACAGAAATGGCTCTTCGTGACAAACTTCCTGAAAAATACTGGATTAAAGTAAATTCTCTGCTCGTTGCTTTTGGGCAGGGAACGTGTCGCTCGGTAGCTCCTCATTGTGACCGCTGTCTGCTTGCTGCGGATTGCCCAAAGATAGGTGTAAAACCAAGAAAAATAAAGAAATCCAATAATGTACTGCGTCTGGTCTCCTGGAATGTGAATGGTCTGCGTGCAGTCCATAAAAAAGGCTTTATGGATAGTCTTGTTGAAATGGCGCCCGATGTTCTTGGCTTGCAGGAAATAAAGGCCATGCCAGAGCAGTTACCGAAAGAATTGCAGGAACTCGCGGGCTATTACAGTTATTTTTACAGTGCTGAACGTAAGGGGTATTCCGGTGTTGCGGTGTACGCCAGACAGGAAGCAAAGCGAGTAATAAAAGGGATAGGTGACGAGAGATTTGACAGTGAGGGCAGGGTGCTGACCCTTGAGTTTGATAGCTACTATTTCATTAACTGTTATTTCCCTAACTCAAAAGGCGATCTCTCAAGACTTGGCTTTAAACATGATTTTAATGTGATGTTGCAGGCTTTTGCAGAAGACCTGGCAACAACAAAATCTGTTGTCATCTGTGGTGATTTTAATGTGGCGCACAAAGAAATCGATCTTGCCAATCCAAAGCAAAACGAAAAACATGCAGGCTTTACCCCGGAAGAGCGCAGTTGGATGGATGATTTTACGGCTGCTGGCTGGATAGATAGTTTTCGCAAGAAAAATAAAGAGCCGGAACAATATTCCTGGTGGAGCTATCGCAGCCGGGCAAGGGATAGAAATATTGGCTGGCGCATTGACTATCATTGCGTTGATAGAAACAGTGTGAAGAGAATTGTTGATGTGGATATCCTGCAACATATTTATGGCTCAGATCATTGTCCGGTTGTCCTTGATTTTCTGAAATAATTCAGGTAGCCTTTTTGTA
>JAOZLI010000132.1:0-5161 GCA_029934915.1 Desulfocapsa sp.
GGGTTTATTTTCCATCCTAAGCAGGTAAAGAAAAGAATCGCACAACCACCAGACATAGCCGCTGAGAAAATAAAGTAAATGGGAAGATAAGGGCCGTACCAGAATGGACGACCATGAAGCATACCGAAGATGCCTCCAAGGTTACTATGTGCTGCAATACCAACTACAAGGCCAAAGAAACCCATAAGACGGGACAGACTATGGTTCTGCTCAAGAAGGAAAAAATACTCGATGAGCATAAATACAAGATACGCTCCATACAGGGTTCCCATCCACCACATATTAGATGAAAAGTTTGGAGAGATAACGTTGTAGATAACCATACGATGGACGTTCTCAATATCGAAGAGGATAATCGAGAAACCACCTATCATAAACACGATAGACATGAAAACAGCACGTTTTGCAATGGGCATAAATGCCTCTCCACCAAAAACATGGCCGATGGAAGAGACGATACAGAGTCCGGTTGAGGTAACAACACAGAAAATGTAGGTGGCAATCAGCAGTCCCCAGGGAATCTGCTTAGTAACATTGTAAACGTGATGGTATCCTGCAAAAAATCCATGAACACCAATACAAAAGCCAATCACTGCGATAAGGCCCAGTACAGCCATAATCATTTTGTAGCCAGGACTTGCATTTTTCAAGGCTTCCACGCCATGAAAACCCCAGCGTTTTGAAATATCAACCATCCTTCCAGTCATTTTATCTCCTCAATATTTTACTTTTTACGACTTTATCAGTTATTTAATAATCTGTTTTGCTAATGCTATTTCCAGCTATGATATCAGTGGCCGCTTTTGCCATGACCATCAGCCTTTACGTCGCCACCATGCATCGCATCATATCCTTTCACACCAATATGGCAGACGGTACATCTGGTAAGATATCCAAAGGCCTGGTTTGAATTATGGCAGGTTCCACAAAATTTTGAGTGCAGTGTTTCAAGGTATGCACGTTTTACCGCAGGATCATCGGATGCAGCCAGTTCAGAATCGGCAACATGTCCCTGCTCCATAACGAATACTTCTTTATGACAAGATTCGCAGGAGAGCTCAGCGCGACCAACATGGATGTCATGGTCAAAGATTACCGTTTTTACGGGTTCGTTGAAAACGATTTTTTCAGTGGGAGGGAAGTGACAAGCTTCACATTGGCTGGCTGCATCAAAGGCATCATCGCCATTATGACAGGCACCACAATATTTTCCCTCTTTAAAGGCGGCCATGGTGAAGTCATCCATTGCAGCTGCTGCACCTTTATTCATTTCAAAGACAGTGGAGTGACAACTGTTACATTCAAGGCCAAGGTCTTCAACGTGCATATTGTGACTGAAAGCAGCCTTAGTGGGCTCGTTCCACATAAGTGGCTCTTCAGAAGCAGCGTGGCATGCCATACAGTTGGTATCTGTGGCAAATGCAGTGTCGCCATCGTGACATGCTCCACAGAATTCGCCATCAGCCATGGCCTTCATGGTGAATTCTGTGCTGTCAACAGCAGTACCTCTCTGCATGGCAAAGAGATCATCATGGCAGCTGGAACATTCAAGCTCAAGATCCATGGTGTGAACTTTATGGTCAAAGGTTGCTTTGACAGGTGTATTCCAGATGATGGAATTTTTGGGGCCGTAGGTGTCTTCATCATACTCTTCTGCAATCACAGAGGTGCCTGCGAGCAAAAGAGTTGTGGAGAGACCTAAAACAGTGCATGCAAGAGTCTGGCGTTTAATCATGTTTCGTGCTCCGGTAATTGGGTATGGGTCAAAGAAAGACAAGGGTACTTTCTAAGAAAAGCCTTAAGTCTGCCTGGAATTAATAGGTGTTGCGTGTAAAAGAACTGTGTTACAATGTGTAGTGCTACGAAGTAGTATTTTTGTTTGTCGGGATGACCTAATGCTTTTTTATTTACTTGTCAAGTGGCAAGATGTCTTTTAGGCGTCCCTTAATCTTGCGTGATATCGTTTCGATTCAAGCTGGCTATGCGTTCAGCAGCCTCCATAATGGATTGTAGAATTTTTATTTCTTCTACTCCCATTTCAACTTCTCTGTATGAGTCTGCGAGTAGTTGTGCATAATTGATAATGCCATTGGCAAGGTTGGTGCCTTCGTTCAGCGTGGCCCCTAATTGTTCATCGAGTTGTCGAATTTCCTGTACGCCCACCTGCTGCTCAGTTGCCTCCACGAGTAAGGCATTAATAATGTAGGTTATTTCGTGAAGTTCGGCGCAGCTTTTCGGGTCTGTTTGCAGGCCGGTACTTAGAACATCAGGAGCAGTTAACTGGCTTGTAAGGCCGTACAAAGGAAGCATCGTTTTCTTATAAAGAAAAATTAGTGAAAAGCTGATCAGGCAGATCACAATTGCCAGTAAACCAATCATGATGGTTTGAAACTGGATGACTTTTGATCGCACCTGACTGACAATGATTCTATCAAAGCGAATTAAATAGTCGGCAAGGCCCCTCATTTTTTCCTGCAGTATCAGGCTTTTTGCTATTTGATTGTTACCATTTGCAATTTCTTTGGCCAATATTGCAATACCGCTAATGTCGGCCTGTTTGGCCAGATCCAGACGGTATTCTCCGGGGATGAGTGGGTTCTCCTGGATTCTACTTAAGCTTGAATTGAGTTCACCAAGTTGGTTTGACGCAACACCGGCCTGTGCCCAGTCGCGCCCTATTAATGCTGTTGTGATCTGCTCTCGCAAGGTGGAAAATTGAAAAATAATAGCTTCGCTTTCGGTTATGACACTGTTGTATCGTTGTGTAAGTTGATTTTGCCTGAACCCCATAAGGATAACAATAATGAGCAGGACAGCGACACTGGTAAAGGATAAGTAGCCGACACGTTTTATTGATATCATCAGTTCTGATCCTTTTTCGAGTGGACGCAGAAGTTGGCAGCGGGGCAGGTTCGGCACTGATCCGTTTCATGAATCCCGGCGGCAATTCTTTCCTTGGGCTGGCATTCCATAATGATTTGAAAGTCTTCGTCATCAAGAGTCTCCACTTCAAGGAGAATATCAGCCAGGAGTTTGAGAAGATAAAAGTTCTCCTTGATAATGCAGCTGGCCTCTTCACTGCAATGTTCCAGAAGGTTTTTAATCTCTTGATCAACAAGCTCTGCTGTTTTGTTACTCATCTCCAGGCGACGGGAGCTTCCGCCAAGAAAACCAGAATCATCAACAACTACGGCCTGGGGACCAATAACTTCACTCATGCCCCATTTGCAGACCATACTGGTCGCAATTTCTGTGGCCTGGGCAATATCTCCCTGAGAACCTGTGGTTTTTTGAAAAAAGGCAATTTGTTCGGCAGCTCTGCCCCCCATAAGGATAGTGATCCTGCTGGCAAGATAGCTGCAGCTATAGCTGGTTCTGTCATTTACAGAAATTTGCTGTGTCTGACCCAGTGCCTGTCCCCTGGGAATAATGGTAATCTTGTGGATAGGGTCAGCATCAGGTAAGTATTTAGCAACAATGGCATGTCCGGCTTCATGGTAGGCGAGAATTCTACGGTCATCCTCTGATAATATCATTCCCTTTCGTTCAACGCCCATCATTATACGGTCGCGGGCATGTTCAAAATCAACGTCTTCTACAATCTGTTTCCCGGTTCTTGCAGCCATAAGGGCTGCTTCGTTCACAAGGTTTGCAAGTTCTGCCCCAGTAAAGCCAGGTACCATGTGAGCGATTTTGTCCAGATCAACATCAGGGGATAGAGCGACTTTGGCACCATGGACAGCGAGGATTCGTTCTCTTCCTTTTAAATCAGGGGGGAGAATATTGACTTGGCGATCAAATCGACCGGGACGTCTAAGGGCTGGGTCAAGAATATCTGGTCGGTTAGTGGCTGCAAGCACAACTATGGTGTCGGAACTTGAAAAACCATCCATTTCAACAAGCAGGGCATTCAGTGTCTGGCTGCGTTCATCCTGCCCACTTGCAGTGGCACCACCTGCACGGCTACCTCCAACTGCATCAATTTCGTCAATAAAAATAATACAGGGGGCGTTCGTTTTAGCTTCTTGAAAGATATCACGTACTCGTGAGGCACCCACACCTACAAACATTTCAACAAAATCGGAACCGCTGAAACTGTAGAAGGGGACTGAGGCTTCGCCGGCTATAGCACGAGCTAATAGGGTTTTTCCTGTTCCTGGAGGGCCTTGCAAGAGTATTCCCTTGGGGCTTACTGCTCCGATTTGTTCGTATTGGCCAGGATTTTTTAAGAAGTTTACCACTTCCTGGAGTTCCTCCAGCGCTTCGGGGATTCCAGCAACATCATCAAATGTTATGGTTTTTTGGCTGGAGTCGGGAAGGATAAGCTTGTCTGAAGCGAATTTGTTCTTTTTCTCTTCCTCAAGTTTTCTTTTTCTACTTAGTGATATAATGATAGTAAGGACTAGGAGAACGATATAGATCAGGGCAAAGGCCTGGAAGATCTGTTCGGAGCGATCCTTTTTAAATATGATTTTTATGTTTTTGTCCTGAAGCTCGGTGATAAGTTTTTCTGGATTTGGTACGCTTGTTTCATAGCTGTCACCGGCCTTATGCGTTGCTATAACTTTGTTACCAATAAATGTTGTGGAGACAAGATCATGATTATGCAGGCAATAACGAAATTCGCTGTATGATACCGGACGTAGGCGATGTTCAATTATCCAGAGACCGTAACTGCCGCCAAGGATGACTGAAAAAAGAAAGAATATAAAGAGGTTGCGAATTAAAATTGCCATTTACTGTCCGATTATATCATGTAGGGTGTGTGGTTTTGAAAAGTTTCGTTAAGAATGTGATAGATAGGTACTACAAAAAAGTATATATATTTTTGGGGTGAAAAGTCAAAAGCCGATAGAAAATAATCTAATCGGCTTTTGCAGAAGGAGGGGTTTGGTGTTACATTGTTCCGGTTACCGCACCGAAGAGATTTTTTATAAGTGCAACAGGGCCGCCTTCTGACATGAAGGCACTGGAAAGGCAGATAACTGCCCAGAGGCCTACAACACCAGCGAAGGCAGCAGTAACAACAGTACCAACTTTATAAAGCTCACTGTCAGTGTTAACGGCTTCGTGTACGGTTGCTTCTGTTTTTTGTTTAATGTTTTCTGCGTTGTTCATAATTATTCCCCTCTCTATGTGTCTGATAGTTTGTTGTAAATAG
>JAOZLI010000132.1:5261-7536 GCA_029934915.1 Desulfocapsa sp.
TTCTTCCACTTCGATTTCCTTTCTCTTTTCGTTGCAGGATGAATGCCAGAAGTAAGGCGTGGTAATAGAAAAAGAATTCTGAAAGGTGTAACAGTTTGTTAATATTGAATAACTAATTTGGCGAGCGTTTACTGTAATGCCTTTATTTGAAATGGTGTGAGGAAGAGAGTGTTGCGAATCTGTTGCGTTGGCGCTTTTTTGTGTTGCGTTATTGCGGGTGTGCTACAATGTTGCAACAGTTGTCGTTAGGGGATACGACGGGGAATACCATTTACGATGCCAAAATGGCTGCATAAAACATCTGAAGGTGTCACTCTTGTACTTTTTTCGAGTGAACACAAAAGTTCGCAGCCGGGCAGGTTCGGCATTGATCAGTCTCGTGAATGCCAGCGGCAATTCTTTCGGTGGGTTGGCATTCCATAATGATTTGAAAGTCTTCGTCGTCAAGAGTTTCCACTTCAAGGAGAATATCTGCCAGGAGTTTGAGGAGATAAAAGTTTTCTTTAATGATACAACTGGCTTCTTCGCTGCAATGTTCAAGAAGGTTTTTAATTTCCTGGTCAATAAGCTCTGCGGTTTTGTTGCTCATTTCCAGGCGATGGGAGCTTCCCCCAAGAAATCCTGAATCATCAAGAACTACGGCCTGTGGTCCAATAACTTCACTCATGCCCCATTTGCAGACCATATTGGTTGCAATTTCTGTGGCCTGAGCAATGTCTGCCTGAGCCCCTGTGGTTTTCTGGTAAAATGCGATTTGTTCAGCGGCTCTACCACCCATGAGGATAGTGATTCTGCTTGCCAGGTAGCCGCAACTATAGCTGGTCCTTTCATTTACTGAGATCTGTTGTGTCTGGCCAAGTGCCTGCCCCCTGGGGATGATAGTGATTTTATGAATGGGGTCTGCATCCGGTAAATATTTGGCGACGATGGCATGTCCTGCTTCATGGTAGGCAAGAATCTTGCGGTCATGTTCAGAGATAATCATTCCCTTTCGCTCTACACCCATCATTATACGGTCACGCGCATGTTCAAAATCAACGACTTCTACAATCTGTTTTCCATTCCTTGCCGCCATAAGAGCTGCTTCGTTGACAAGATTTGCAATCTCAGCCCCGGTAAATCCGGGGACCATATGGGCAACTTTGTCTAAATCAACATCGGGGGAAAGTGCAATTTTGGCACTATGGACAGCCAAAATTCGTTCTCTGCCTTTTAAGTCAGGGGGAAGGATAGTTACCTGGCGATCGAATCGGCCGGGACGTCTGAGTGCCGAGTCGAGAATATCAGGGCGGTTAGTGGCTGCAAGCACAACAATGGTGTCGGAACTTGAAAAGCCATCCATTTCAACAAGCAGGGCGTTGAGCGTTTGGCTGCGTTCATCCTGCCCACTTGCAGTGGAACCACCAGCACGGCTTCCTCCAACTGCATCAATTTCATCGATAAAGATAATACAGGGAGCGTTCGTTTTAGCTTCCTTGAAAATATCGCGTACGCGTGAGGCTCCAACGCCAACAAACATCTCCACAAAGTCTGAACCACTGAAACTATAGAAGGGTACTGCTGCTTCACCAGCAATTGCGCGAGCCAGGAGTGTTTTCCCTGTTCCGGGTGGGCCTTGCAGGAGTATACCTTTGGGGCTTACTGCGCCAATTTGTTTGTATTGGTCAGGGTTTTTCAGGAAGTTGACCACTTCCTGGAGCTCTTCAAGGGCTTCTGGGATTCCTGCAACATCTGCAAATGTTACAGTTTTTTGTTCGGAGTCGGGAAGGATAAGCTTATCAGAAGCAAATTTACTTTTTTCCTCCTCCTCGAGTTTGCGTTTTTTACTTAGTGATATGATAACGGTGAGCAGCAACAGGATAATATAGATAAGCGCGAATGCCTGGAATATCTGATCGGAACGATCTTTTTTGAATTGAATTTTTATGTTTTTATCTTGTAGCTCAGAGATAAGTTTTTCAGGATTCGGTACGCTTGTTTCGTAGCTATCTCCGGCCTTATGTGTCGCAATAACTTTGTTGCCAATAAACGTTGTGGAGGCCAGCTCATGGTTGTGCAGGCAATAACGAAATTCGCTGTATGATACATGCCGCAAGCGATGTTCAATAATCCAGAGTCCATAACTACCGCCAAGGACAATTGTAAAAAGAAAAAATATAAAGAGATTGCGAATTAAAATTGCCATTTAATATCCGATTGTACAGCTGTAAAGGTTTGTTCAACAATAATTTCGTAATTATGAGGTGCAAGATGAATGTTTAGGGAGACGTTTTTC
>JAOZLI010000387.1 GCA_029934915.1 Desulfocapsa sp.
GCAAATTACCCTTTTTAGTAAGGCAATCATAGAGAAAATCACCATGGATTCTTAAATAGTATTTTTCTTGAGGGAAAACTGGATAAAGATACAGGAATTTGATAGATCTAAGGGCTTGTTCAACAGACACTTCGTAATTATGAGGCGCAAGATGAATGTTTAGGGAAACGATTTTCGATTCTTTAACCGCAGGCGTAGCCGAGCTACGTTGAGGATTAAATAATTGTAAAGCGTTTTTCTAAATGTTTATATTGCGCCTCAGAATACGACGCTGGCACAAAATCAGGAATATACCCTCAGGGAAAAGCTATGACCACAACTCGATCAGAGATTTTTTCACTCCTGCATAGAAATATTAAACATATTTCCATTACACATCTGGCTTATGTTATCATTGGTACAGTTATTTTTGCGCCACTGACTGGCCTCACCAGTCAGCTTCTTATACGCCTGTCGGGCAAAACGGTATTATCAGACTTTGAAATTGCCGCGTTTCTGCTTTCTCCTGTAGGATTAGTTGCACTCACCCTGTTTACAGCTCTGCTTATCACTATCCTGGTTTTTGAACAAGCCTCATTGATGGCCATCAGTGCGGGTGCCCTGCAACAACAAACCATAAGCACCTTTGCAGCCTTACATTTTACGTTTAAGAATATCGCAAAGATCTTCGCATTTGCTGTGAGACTTGTTATTCGTATTTTGCTCCGTACGCTGCCATTCCTTGCCGTTTCTGCACTCATTGCCAAGAAATTCATAACAGAATATGACATCAACTATTACCTGACCGCAAAACCACCGGTTTTTCTGGCCACCGCTGCAGTTATAGCTGTTATTCTAACAGTAATGGTCATATTTCTTCTTCGCAGTTTGTTCAGCTGGTCCCTCGCCCTACCTGTGTTATTATTTGACGATATATCCCCCGCAGCCTCATTTAAAACAAGTGCAAACCTGCTTGCTACTAAGAAACAGTTACTTTTTATACAACTTGTCGCCTGGGCAATAACAGCGCTTTTCCTTTCAGCTGTTGTTCTTGGTGGAATACAACTGCTCGGCTCCTACCTTGCTCCTCTTTTCTTTAACTCCATCACCATACTTGTTCCTGTTTTAGGAGCGCTGGTTGCCTTACTCACCATTTCAAATTTCCTGATCACAACCTTTACATCAGGGAGTTTTGCTGCTTTGTTAGTGGTGTTTTACCAGAAAACAGGCTCATCATTCACAACCTTAAGCACACCCGAGCTAAAGGAAGAAAGTACATCCAGGCTCTCCATCCCTCTTTTTGGAACTCTTCTGGTAACGGCTTGTCTTGCCGCGGTACTAACAGGAGTATGGCTCCTGAACACTATACAAGCAGACAGTGACATTCAGATCATTGCCCATCGTGGTGCGGCAGGGAAAGCGCCGGAGAACACCATGGCTGCCATAACCCAGGCCATAACAGATAAAACAGACTGGGTAGAAATTGATGTTCAGGAGACGGTTGATGATAAAATTCTGGTTATCCATGACAGTGATTTCATGAAACTCGCCCAGGTGGATCTGAAAGTATGGGATGCCAGCTATCCCCGTACTGGGCAAATTGATATCGGCAGCTGGTTTGACAAACGATTTTCCAATGAACGCGCGCCACTCCTTTCTCAGGTACTGAATGCAGCACACTCAAAAACAAAGGTACTTATCGAACTTAAATATTATGGCCACGACAAGATCCTGGAACAACGTGTTGCCGATATTGTCGAATCCACGGATATGACAGAAAATGTCGCTGTAATGTCACTGCAATATGATGGTATCAAAAAGTTCAAATCGCTGCGTCCAGATTGGGAAACCGGCCTGCTTGTCACAAAAACCATTGGTAAGGTTTCTGCACTTGATGTTGATTTTCTGGCCATGAATATGGCGGCGGCCAATGCTTCTTTCATTCACCGCGTACAATCGCTTGGTAAAAAAGTATATGTCTGGACAGTTAATGATGCAGCTTCAATGGCAAGAATGATGGCTCTTGGCGTAGACGGTATTATCACAGATGAACCGGAACTAGCACACAGGGTGCGAAGCAGATTTATTGAACTGACCACCCTTGAACGGCTTGTTTTGCATACTACTGTTTTCCTTAATCAGCCGGTGCCACTAAAACATTACAGAGATACATCACCATAAGCAAAGCGTATCGCAGTATATTTTTTTACTTGATTACCACCAAAGCTCAGGTAAATGTAAAATGGAATTGTAGGA
>JAOZLI010000388.1 GCA_029934915.1 Desulfocapsa sp.
GCGGCAAAGACGAGCATACCGGCTAACTCCCCTTGAGCACCGGCAGAAGGCTGCAGGGAAACAGCGTCCATTCCGGTGATCTGAGCCAGAAAGTTCTGCAGGTCAAACATCAGCTTCAGCGTTCCCTGGCATAATGCATCAGCAAGCAGGGGATGGGATTTGGCAATGGCGGGAGTAGCTGCCATCTTTTCGTTAATTTTCGGGTTATACTTCATGGTACAGGAGCCTAAAGGGTACATACCCGTATCTACACCGAAGTTCCAGGTGGAGAGGCGCGTATAATGTCGCACCACATCAAGTTCACACAAATCCGGAAAATCAGGAGGATCTCCAAGCAGATCCTGCAACGCGTCAAGACTTGCTTCCGGCACATCCTGTTCTGGTATACTAAATGCGCACCGTCCTTTCTTTCCTTTTTCCCACAGCAGGGGCTCTTCCATGATCAAACCGCTTGTTCCCTGTCCATGCGTCATGCTTTTATCTCCCGGATCACGGCATCCAGAATTTCTTTACTGCTTGTCTCGGTGACACAGAAGAGATACGTTCCTTCATATTCTTTATAGAAATGCCCAAGTTTCATACCTGCCACGATTCCCTTCTCAAGAAGACGTTGCCTGACCGGTTCAAAGTCACTTGTGAAACGCAAAACAAATTCATTAAATGTTGGAGCATTGAAGAGTAGGGTGGCTCCAGCTTCAAGAAGTCCGTTTTTCAAATAACTTGCCTTGTCGAAATTCAGTTTGGCTATACGCGTCAAACCTGTTGTACCAAGACTTGCCATATACGCGGCGGCGGTAAGAGCACAAATACCCTGGTTGGAGCAGATGTTCGAGGTGGCTTTTTCCCGCCGAATATGCTGCTCTCTGGTAGCCAGGGTAAGGACATATCCTCTTTTACCCTCAAGGTCGGTGGTCTCACCCACCACACGTCCGGGAAGATTGCGCACTAGTTTTTTTCGACAGCCAAACATACCAAGCCCAGGTCCTCCAAAGGACTGTGGCATACCAAAACTCTGTCCTTCTCCACAGACAATATCGGCTCCAGCAACTCCAGGGTTGCGTAATAGACCATAGGCAAAAGGTTCTGAAAAACATGCTACAAACAGTGCCTCGGTTTGATGGATTTGTTCGCTTGCCACTTCCAGATTCTCAAGTACTCCAAAGAAGTTGGGCGATTGCAACGCAACTGCCGCCAGATCATCAATATCCATAAGTCCTGAAAGATCAGTACGTCCATTCGCTGCCACTGGAAGTTCTACCAGTTTATGTGATCCCGGCCGCAGGTAACATTCTACCACTTTCCGGTAATGGGGATGAATGGCTTTCGAAATGGCGATGGTCTGTTTTTTACGTGCTACGCGCAGGGCCATGAGCAGAGCTTCAGCCAAGGCTGATGCACCGTCATACATGGAGGCATTGGCGACATCTACTCCCATAAGCCTAGCAGCCAGGGTTTGGTATTCAAAGATACCCTGCAAGGTGCCTTGAGCCATCTCAGCTTGATAGGGAGTGTAGGCAGTGAGGAATTCAGAGCGTTGTAGCAGGTAAGGAATAGTAGCAGGGATATGATGGGAGTAACTGCCTGCTCCAAGAAGCACAGCCCTGGTTGAATTGGTTCTGGTGTCTGCAGCAAGTGTCTGGAAATGATCTGTCAGGCACCATTCTGAAAGTGGGCCGGGAATGTCAATATTCCCCTGAAAACGACAGGCCTCGGGGATATGAGAAAACAGATCATCCAGCTGTCTATGACCCGTTGCCGCAAGCATTTCCTCAATCTCTGTCTGTGTGTGTGGAAGATAACGCATGATTATCCCTGTAGAAGCTTCAGGTAATCGTCTCTACTCAATAACTCATCATATTCGCTTGCTTCGCTGGGCATAATTTCGATGAGCCAGCTTCCGTATGGATCTTCATTTACAAGTTCCGGAGCATCCTCAAGGGCTTCGTTTATGGCAACAACTTTTCCGCTGAGTGGTATAAACATCTCGGAAACAGCTTTTACCGATTCCAGTGAGCCGAATTCATCACCTTTTGTAAAGCTGTCTCCGACTTCTGGCATTTCAACAAAAACAATGTCTCCAATCTGGTCCTGGGCATAATCGCTGATCCCTATCTTTACAGTATCTCCACTCTTTTGTGTCCATTCGTGGTCGTTACAATAGGACAGTTCTTCAGGCAGGTTTAATTCATGTATCTCTTTCATACTCTCCCTCGTTGCAATTCATTACATGATGG
>JAOZLI010000389.1 GCA_029934915.1 Desulfocapsa sp.
TTAAAGATAAATCTCAGAATTGGACAACAGCCATGTACAGATTTTTTCTTTCCGCCCTTCTTTTCTTCTTCATCTCGCACAATGTGCAGGCACAGCAGAATAAAATCCCCGAAGAGCTGCAGGAATGGATTCCCTGGGTGGTATACGAACAGGAAGAGAAAACCTGCACCATTGATGGAAATGACAGCCGAAAAAGATATTGCACCTGGCCTTCGGCTCTGGAATTGAATGTGGATCACAAGGGAGCCACATTTAAACAGGAATATCTGGTGGAAACAAGGAGCCTTGTTCCTCTCCCTGGCACAGCGCCCATCTGGCCGGCATCTGTTCAGGCCAATGGTAAGGATCTTCTGCTCAGCAAGGCTAATGGGCACCCCGCTGTCTGGTTAAACAAAGGGCAACATACAGTTACGGGGCACTTCACCTGGAACAGTCTCCCGGAAAACCTGTTTATCCCACCCGCCACAGGCCTTGTCAAACTTACCATGCACGGCAAAAAGGTGGAAACTCTCCAACTGGACAAACAAGGGCGACTCTGGTTCAAGCAAAAACAACAAGCTGTAAAAGATGCCGAGGAAAGCCTCTCACTGCAGGTCTTTCGTAAAATTGAAGATGGCGCTCCCCTCCTGCAGCATTTGCGTATCCACCTTACCGTCTCCGGTGCAGCCAGACAGGTTACTCTTGGCCTTAAGGGGGAATCGGACTTTAGCCCTCTGGCACTCCATTCTCCCCTGCCCATTCGTTTTGACACACAAAATCGTCTGCAACTACAAGTTCGTCCCGGCCAATGGGAAATCAGTATCACTTTAAGAAACAACCAGGCACAAACTCCTGCGACCATGGCGATGGGAGCAATCGATGGCCCATGGCCCGAACAGGAGATATGGGTGTTTGCAGCGGATCAAAAACTCAGACAGGTTACTATAAAAGGAGTTCCTGCCGTTGATCCCAGTAGAACGACACTGCCGGAAAACTGGAAGACACTCCCGGCATATCTTATGGAGCGAAACAGTGAGATGCAACTTTTTGAAACAAACCGGGGCAACCCAAGTCCTGTTCCCAACCGTCTGAGTATTAAGCGCAAAATATGGCTGGATGAACAGGGCGGCGGCCTCACAGTTCTTGACACCATTACCGGAACCATGACACGAGACTGGCGATTAAATGTGGATGCAGGGCAAAACCTTGGTCGTGCTGAAGTGGAAGGCAGGGCCAGGTTAATAACGAGTCTGAAAGCATCCGGCCAGACCGGTGTGGAAGTCCGCAAGGGGAAACTTGCACTCCTTGCAGAATCTCGAATAGATACGAGTGTAGCAATGGGGCGCCTGGTAATTCCTGCAATAGGCTGGAATCATAACGTACAAAGCCTTTCCGCAGAACTGAACCTGCCCCCTGGCTGGAAACTCTTTTCAGCATCCGGAGTGGATAAGATCTCCACCTGGCTTACCCGCTGGACGCTCCTTGATATCTTTCTTGTTCTTATCATTGCTCTTGCCACCGGGAAAATTCTTGGCTGGGGCTGGGGAGCCGTTGCCATTTGCACCCTGGTTCTTGGCTTTCACCAGCCGGGCTCTCCCCGTTATCTCTGGCTCCCCTTACTGGGAATCCTTGGCCTGCGAACGATGATGGCATCAGCCACAGCTGAGAAGGTCAGCAAAGGGGGAGCACTCCTGATCCTGCTTGTTCTGATCATAAGTTCCATACCCTTTATGATCAGTGAAATTCGAACAGGTATCTATCCACAACTTGAATATGGAAGCCATCGCAGCATCGTCCGGGAAAGGTCACCTGCGCAACCTGGCATGGATGCCAGCCAGCAAACCTATCCTGAAGCAGAAGGTTTGGCAGAAAATATGATGGAAGACACTGTTCGCAGTAGCAGGATTGCAAAAACAGCTAAACGCAGTCAGCAGTACAGCATAAGCAGCAGACCTGCACCCATGGAACCTAAAAAGATCCAGATTGATCCAGAAGAGATGATTCAAACCGGACCGGGTCTTCCAAACTGGAGCTGGAAACGAATAGCTTTGCGGTGGAATGGCCCCGTTAAACCTGAGCAGAATATGTCCTTCCTCTTGCTTTCTCCCCTGGCAAACACAATACTTGCCTTTGTACGTGTGTTACTTCTTGCTCTTTTTCTTGCTGGTTTTCTGTTGCACTGTCTTACGCCCGTTCAGCGCAAGAAAAGTAAAAAAAGCAGTTCAAAATCGACTAAAACGGCCATACTCTT
>JAOZLI010000390.1 GCA_029934915.1 Desulfocapsa sp.
GAAGATCATTTCTGGAACCTGGATCGGTACCATCAATCTGAAGAACTTCGCCGGAAGCGATTTTACCAATTTCTTTTTTGGTACGAAGAAGAGGCATTGGACAGCTAAGTCCTTTTGCATCAAGAGTACTTGCTACTTCGATTCCGTCTTCGGCAATTTTTTGATCACTCATTTTATTTTCCTCCTGGAAATGTAGTTTCAGCAGACTGATAACATAATTGTTTTCTGTCTAAAAAAAGGCTTCTATTTCAGTGTGTTTCAAAAACACTAACAAAATAACAACCGAAGCTATACTTTAGCAAATAGATTCTGTCAAGTTGAAAATGAATGAGTATTCAAGAGTTTTCTTTATATTTAACTTGTTGTTTTAATGATAAAATATCATCATAAGAAGCGGTTAGAAATAGCTGTTTTTCACCATAGAGACTTGACAAAAGGTGTATGCAAGGGTAAAGAAAACTTTGATTTACTAAATTATTAGGCTAGTGATCCAAAAACTAAGGGGACTGCTAAGGAATAATTGTTCAATATTGTACCGTATTTTTGATCGTAATTGATGTGTGGCATTGTTTACATGGCAATCTTATGTAATTACCACAATGTGGAACATGGATATAAAGACAGGCAATATTAGATAATTGTTATTTATCGGAATTCTAAAGACTTCGGGAGGAGAAGAATGAGCGAAAGTATTATGGTGGGTAAGGTGAAATCACTTTACAAAACGTGTTGTCAATCAGAGTGGAATGCTACAATAACAGGTGTTATTGTAGCGTTTCTTTCTATTTTGATTATGGCTTGGTGGCGTCCATGGGGTGCTGTTGGTGCCATTCGGAACTGGGGTGAATGGATCATTTATGGTTTAAACACTGTTATTGGTGCAGAATCTGGAATATTGGGATACTACGATGAAGCTCCTGCTGCACTTCTTGGTAGTACAGGATCTGTTATTGGTATCGGTTTTATTGTTGGTGCTTTTATTTCTGCCTGTCTTGGAAAGGATTTTGCTTTTCGTATCCCACCCTACCGTGAAATGGTAAAGGCTGTTATTGCAGGTATTCTGATGGGTATTGGTGCAGCACTTGCCGGTGGTTGTAATGTTGGTGGTATGTACAATGCCATTGGTAACCTTGCTGCAAACGGTTTTACCATGTGGATTGGTCTGGTTGCTGGTGTGTTACTTGGTCTGAAACTTCTTTATCTGGAAATGGAATATATTTCCTGGGGTGATGGTGGATCCGGTACTATCAATATTCCAAATATTATTCAGACTATCCTTGGTATTGGTGCTATTGCAGCACTTATCTGGGTTGCATATCAGTACGCTGGATTTGAGGAAGATCTCTTCACTTGGGCTGGTGATAAGGATGAAGATTATATTGCATCATTGTCTGGAATTATCATGATTGCTGCAGCACTTGGCTATGCCATGCAGCGAGGTCGCTGGTGTATGGTTCAGGGTTTCCGTGAGCCACATATGACTGGTGATTGTACTCTTGCTAAATCAGTTGCTCTTTCTATTTTACTTCTTGCCATTGGTGGTGCAGTTCTTAAGTATTCTGTACCTCAGGCCCATGGCGGAGAGCCTGTTCTTGCTACAATTAACTATGTTCGTGGAACCTTTGGCTGGGGATCAGTTGTTGGTGGATTTATCTTTGGACTTGGCGCCATGCTTGCCGGTGGTTGCGGTTCAGGAACTCTCTGGCGTGTAGGTGAAGGCCAGGTTAAATTGATCATGGTGGTACCTTTCTTTGGTATTGCCAACTCACTTATGAGTACATGGTTCAAAAACTTTGGTCCAGATGAAATTAACCTTGAGAAATCAGGTGGACTTGGATCCTACGTATATCTTCCAGATGTAATGGGATATGGTGGATCACTTGCCATGATAGCCGGTATCATGATGGTATGGTATCTGGTTGTAACCTGGAACGAAGACACTGATAAATTGATTGTGCCAATGTGATAAGTAATTAGCACATCTGTTTTGTGGTTTTGAATCGCAGTTCCCTTTATTGGGAACTGCGATTTTTTTTGACCAGAATAATTATAACATTATCTGGAAATTGGTCTTTTCACTTATTGAATGACTTGTGTATACATTGTAATTTCAATCAAAAATCTATCAAAGTAGCATTTTCTACAGAAAAAAGTTCTAGAGATTTGGAAAAAATGTATATTATTGGTATGCTTTAATTTTGGGTGGCAAAATATAAGTATAAATGTT